>JAGHDT010000319.1 GCA_021159805.1 Anaerolineae bacterium | reverse complement strand
CTGCTGATCGCTGCAGTGCAGGGAACCCGTGGACTGCTGGAAGGACTGACGTGGACCGAGCTGGGCGGATGGATCAACCTGCTGGTCGTCTACGATCTGCTGGTCGCTGCGGCTGCGCTGCTCACGTTTGAGTACGTGGTGGAGGCATAGGAGGGGATAGTATGATGCTTCGGCGCAAGAACCGCGTGGGTGTCGTGCTCACAGTGCTCAGCGTGGCTGCATTTCTTGGCGCACTGTGGATGGTGTTTGGCTACGCGCCGCGAGAGGCGACGATGGGCGATGTGCAGCGAATCTTCTACTTCCACGTGGCGTCTGCTTGGGTGGGTTTCTTTGGCTTCTTCGTCACCTTCGTGACCAGCATCGTCTATCTGGTGCGCGAAGAACGCCACTGGGACATCGTGGCCGCTTCATCGGCTGAGATTGGGCTGGCCTTCATCACTATGACCCTGCTCACCGGGATGCTGTGGGCCAGGCCGGTCTGGGGCGTCTACTGGACGTGGGAACCGCGGCTGACGATATCCGCGGTACAGTGGCTGCTTTATGTCGCCTACGTGATGCTGCGCGGTTCTGTGGCGAGCCCCGAACGCGAGGCGCGGTTCGCCGCAGTCTACGGCATCATGGCGTTTGTGACCGTCCCACTGTCATGGTTCGCCATTCGGTGGTGGCGCACGATTCACCCACAAGTAGTGTCAGGCGAGGGGATGGCGATGACCCCGAGGATGGTGCAGACCTTGCTGACATCGATCGGTGTGTTCACGCTGGTCTATGTCACGCTTCTGCGCCAGCGGATACGTCTGGCACTCGCTCAAGATACGCTGACGGCGTTGCAGCTGGCCCAGGAGTCTTAGGGGGATCCCATGCCGATCTATCTGATAGTGGCCTATGTGATATTCTGCGTGGTTCCTCTGTATGTAGGGATCCGCAACAGCCTGCGCTACCGCCGTCTGCTGCGCGAGATCGAGATGCGCCGGGAATCATAGCGCGTCCCGCAACACGGACCTTCGCCTCGCGCCCGAGGCGGGGTGGGACTGCGATCCAGAATGTCGCGGTTGAGCATGAGATCGAGACACCTCAAAGCCGGCTGGGACACACCGTCCCTGCTCAAGCTTCTGGCCTGCGGACATGCGTGCGCCGCGCAGAGAGTAGTTCTTGCCAAGGGGATCGTCGCCAGATCACTGGGCTGGCCTAGCCCCATTGTGGCATGCCCCTTGGAAGTCTTGGGCCTGACCGAATGGGGTACAGCCAGCGAGTAAGACCCTGCGCCAGCTAGACGGGGGCCGTCGCGGCCTGGATCTGCATGGACCAGTCCAGTTTATCGGCGAGAATCATTCTGCCCAGCTCCTCGCCATAGGCCGTCAACTCGGGAATGGCTGAGGGATCGTCCATCGCGATGGGTCTCGTGAAATCGATCTGGAACCTGCGGAAGTCGAGATCCTCAAAGAAGGTGTCAACCAGATGGACTTGCTGGTCGGCAGCTGAGTTCATGAAGGCGCCCAGCAGGGGACTTAGCCATTGCCAGACCCACCAGCGATTGACGTGATCCACGTTCACGACGTGGGGGTCACGTCCCGTGCCCAGGCTGATCAGTGTGGTCTCGGCGGGGTCCCAGCCGAGACAATACTTGATCTCGTATGCGGCCACGTAACAGGGGTTGGCATAGGAGCCCACACCGCCATCCACGTAGCGATTGTCGACCACCGGGAAGTAGGTCGGCACGGAGCTGGACGCCAGAACGGCCTTGACCACGGGCCAGGTCGCGTACTCGGCCTTCCACGGTTTGATGAAGCGGGTGCGGCTTTCGAGAAGATCGAACGCGGTGATGACCACATCGATGCGCGGTGATGAGTTCCATAGATCGCCCATCGTCAGGGATCCGAGGTGTTGGGCCAGTGCGTTTTGTAGAGGTTCGCGTGGATAGCGGTAGTGAGTCAGGAACCACAGTCGGCTCCTGAGCGTCTTGCGAAAGACGCGGTCGCCCAGTTCGGTGTATAACTGGTGCATCTCATTGCCGGTGAGCCCGACGCCGATGCCTGCAGAGATGATCGAACCGGTGGAGGTGCCGGCGGCGAGCTGGAAGATCTCAGAACAACCCCGGCCCAGGTGCTGTTCGAGGAGGGTCAGGGCTCGTGTCACCATCACACCCTTGATGCCGCCGCCATCGATGGCGATCGCAACGTGTTTACGCAAAGGTTTCACCGTGCACCTCCTGTGTGGTTCCCTAGCTACCGATAGTAGCATGGACCGCTGTCTCGCCAAGCGGGCGCGGCAGCATCTTCTTGACCTTCAAACGATGAGTTTGTAGGGGAGCCGCGCCGCAGACGGCGTCGCGGGGCGTCTTCTGCGGTGACGAGCGTTGGCGAGCACCCGACCGGGTGGCTCAGGAGGCGTAGTACGCCGGAAGACGTGCGACAACGCCGTCTTCCGGCGCGACGTCTGTACGACGGCAGGAGACGCTGATGAGCGATCTTCGAGATCCAGGTGGATATCGTGCTGTCCAGATGCGTACGCCTGGTTTACGTGGAGGCACAGAAACAGCCACACAATCACTGACTGTGTGGCCTCTGTCGGGGCGGGCGGATTTGAACCGCCGACCTCACGGACCCAAACCGTGCGCGCTAACCAAGCTGCGCTACGCCCCGGAACACTTTACTTATACCCTGAATCCGGTATTCGTCAAGGCGCCCACGACAACCGCTGACTCTCCCAGCCGGGCAGCGATGCGCCCAGGTCGAGGACTCGCTGGACCTGCCGGGTGTTGATGTTCATCACGTAGATGCCCCAGCCGCCGGAGCGATTGCTGACGAAGGCCAGGCTGCTGCCGTCCGGGGACCAGGCCGGCAGGCCTTCATCTGATGCGTCGGTGGTGAGCTGCTGGACGCCACCCTCGGGGCTCAACAGGAAGAGGTCCCAGTTGCCGGTGAAGTTGCTCATGTAGGCCATGAGATTGCCGGCTGGAGCCCAACTGACGCCCTGATCGTTCTCGCTGCCGGTCAGGCGCCCGCCGGGTTGGTCATCATCCGGGTCATCCAGGATGATCCCGCAGCTTCCACTGTCATCACAGCCGGTGTAGGCAAGGCTCCCTGTACGGCCCCAGGCCGGCGCCCATCCTGCGGCTATCCGGCGCGGCCCACCGGAGCCATCGGTGTTGGCGATGTAGATCCCCCAGGTGCCTTCAGGTTCTAGGATGGCATAGGCCAGACGTCGGCTATCCGGCGAGAGCGTGGGCCAGGCCTGCTGGCCAATGGTGAGAAGTTGGAGCGGCACGCCTTCCTCAGGCAGCTCCATGCGGATCGAGGCCGTATTGCGGTCGCGATATGCCACGCGGCCCGTGCCCCACTCCCACCAGGGCTGATCGGCGTTGCCGGCCACCGGGATGATGCGACCATCTGAGTAGAGCGCGTAGAGGTCGTACACTCCCGTCGCGGCGTTGTAGACCGGGTAGGCCAGACGGCCCACGGAGAAGCCCGCGATGGGCTGTGGCGTGAGGCCGGGGACGGTGCCACTGACCGGCACCGGCGTTGCGATCAAGCAGGTTTGGGCTGCGGTAGCTCGCTTCTCCTCCAGCGTGGGGTCGGCATACATCCGCAGCGCCTGGCCGAACTGAACTTCTGCCGGACACATCTCCCCCTGCGAGACGAAGAAGTCTCCGTATTCGCTGTACGCCCGGTAGAGCCGCTGTGTCACATCTTCATAGTCCGGCGCTGTCGCGACAAGGTCTTCGAACTTCTCGATACAGAGCGCCCAGTCAACGCCCCAGTAGTTGAGGGCGTTGAGATACCGGGCAGCCAAATTGCGCCGGCTGATGACATCGGCTTCCAGCGGGCGCAGCGCGATGGCCTGGTCGAGGTAGGAGATGCCGACCTCGAGCAACTCCTCGTCAAGATACTGCTGTCCGGCCTGGCGGAGGCTGTCGAAGAGCAACTCCTCCACCGTGGCCTGCTCGTAGGCCGGGTCAAGGCCGCGAAGCTGTGTCAGGGTACGGGCGGTTGAGACCCAGTCTCCCTGACGATATGCCGCTTGCGCTTGTTCGAGGAGCTGCTCCGCCAGGGAGTGGGCGGCCTCGAGCGTTGGAGTCGGTTTGACCTGGAGACGGATACGTGCTTCGGCCAGGCCCTGTTGCGCCAGGCCATTGTCCTTATCGAGTTCCAGGACGTACTTAAACTCCGCAACGGCGCGTTCGTAGCGGCCTTCGTTTAGGGCGCCGATCCCTGCGTCGTAGTGTTGGGTGATGACGGTGGTGTGACGATCCTGGCGGTCCCGTTCACCGACGTAGACGCCATAGTAGGCCGAGCCAGCCAGGACGCCGACGAAGATGGACGCAGCCAGCAGCACCAGCAGCAACCGAGTCCATATGCGCCGCAACGATCCGGGTCCTCGGCGACGGACTCGTGGCTTTTTCTCTTCGACCAGCGTCGCGCCGCAGTGGGGGCAGACGATGGTGGCCCCGTCGAGGGCCTCACCACAATTGGGACAATCCTGCATAGTGGTCTATTCCCAGTGGAATTCCTCAAGCGCCAGGCCGCCGACAAACTCTCGCAACAGGGAGTTCTCGGGCACTAAACCCCTGTCGATGGGCTGGAACCATTGCAGGAATTTAAGCAAGCGTTTGGCTTCAACCCACTGAGGTGACTCCGGGTCCACCTGCAGAAGGAGTGGCTCAGCCAGCGGCTTCAGGACCGCCAGCTCGTAGACGAGGGCTGAGTTAAACATTACGTCGGCATACTCCTGATAAGGGAAGATGTGCCGTTTCTCACCCCTGCGGACGCTCTCCCAGCGCTGCAACGTCTCAGTCGCGCTGTAGCCGCGGGTTCGTGCGTCGCGCGTCACCCGCCGGACTAACCGGGTGTCGGTGGTGGGCACGCGGTTGTGGCGATCGAGGTTGAGCTGCGTCAATGCGGACACGTAGACGCGGAAGAGGACATCTTCCTGTAGGGCGTATACCAGTTTGGGGTTTAGGCCGTGGATACCCTCGACCAGGATCATCTGTCCGGGTTGGAGCTGCACGACTTGGCCAGGTTCGCGCTGTCCGGAATAGAAATTGAAGTGCGGCAGTTGCACTTCCTCGCCCTGCATAAGGGCCTGAAGCTGGCTGTTGAAATGAGCCAAGTCCAGCGCCTCTAGGGCCTCAAAGTCAAACTCGCCGGAGGCGTCCTTCGGCGTATCGTCTCGGTTGACGAAATAATTGTCGAGTTCCAGCGCGAAGGGACGTATGCCGTGCGCCAAGAGCTGTACCGCGAGGCGCTTCGAAAAGGTTGTCTTGCCCGATGACGATGGCCCGGCGATCAGCACGAGGTGGATCTTGTCCCGTCGCTCGTAGATCTGGCGCGCGATGCCGGCAATCACCCGCTCGTGCAGTGCTTCGGACACCAGGATGATCTCTCTGATTCGGCTACGCTGGATGGCGTGATTGAGCTCGCCCACGTA
Source organism: Anaerolineae bacterium (assembly GCA_021159805.1). Lineage (GTDB taxonomy): Bacteria > Chloroflexota > Anaerolineae > B4-G1 > SLSP01 > PWVB01. The sequence goes on along the minus strand of JAGHDT010000319.1, from coordinate 92 downwards.
TTCCGTCTCCAGCAAGCGCAGCCAGCTGCCGTACTCCCGGAAGACACTCATTAACTGCGGATAGCGAATCGGCTCCTGCAGCTGGGTGGGCT
>JAGHDT010000551.1 GCA_021159805.1 Anaerolineae bacterium | reverse complement strand
GTCGGGGCGTTCTCTGGTTAGACCGAGCTGCTCTTGGCGAGGACAAGGTCTTGGTTCGGCCCCGCGTGCAGACACCCACGCAATCACGCTTTCTCCTGCGGAGTATCGCCACTCCAGAGGCGTGAGCCGAACGCCTCACCGTGACCAAGGTACAGTCCGTCGTTCCCTTTGACGGGCGTGCACTGCACGTCTATACTGGAGACATCGGTCGGCTTGTGGTTGAGACTGGAATCTCCCTAGCGCAGGAGGTGCCTCATACGGAAGATCGTCATTACTGTCGATGGTATCACGCTGGCTGCGACGTTGAACGAGAGCCCGACTGCGACTCAGGTCTGGGAGGCTCTGCCGATCCAGGCGCACGCCAGCATCTGGGGCGACGAGATCTATCTTGAGATCCCTGTGGATGCCGGTCAAGCGCCGGACGCCCGAGTGCTGGTTGACGTCGGCACGCTGGGTTACTGGCCCGTGGGTAAGGCCTTCTGCATCTTCTTCGGCCCGACGCCGGCCGGCACAGGCAGCCGGCCCCAGGCCTACAGCCCCATCAATATCCTCGGCGAGGTCACGGACGATGCGACCCGGCTCCGCGGCGTGCGTCACGGTGCGTCGGTGCGGATTGCGAAGGCGAAGGATGCTGAATCGCTGAGCCGCTGAGGCGGACAAGGACGGCCCTGAATCGAGGTGCTTGCGTGGCACGTGCGATGTGGTGAACTGCCGCTCCGCGGCTGCAGAAGGAAGCCCCAACATCCGTGTGCCGCGGCCATCTTGATCGTTCTTCTATCCTCTCCGTTCGCCGGGTTGTGCTTGACTTTGCGCCCCGACACGTGGCACAGCGATCAGGGCATACATTCGCTGATTCACCATTCTCCTATTCTTCTTTTCCTCTTGGGGCACCACCCCGCCATTCGGCGGGGTAGCATCCTCGTCATATGGCCCTCAATTCCCTGCAGCCCCTCCGCTAGACTATCTTAGGGATTTCTTAGGTTCCGGGCTTCAAAGCTGCAAACTGTCAAGGTCGAGTGTCACGCTGGCCTGTGTGCGACGGAATCCCGTCCTTTGTGGGCTCCTTGGGATCCCGAAGCGCAGTAGTGCGGTAAGTCTCTGATCGCGTCCAGTTCGTGCGCGGGTTGCGATCTATTCCGGATGGCTGTTGAGGGGCGGCGGAGCAGTTTCTCGTTCTCTGCGTTGTCCGTGCCGGCCCAGAGGAATCTCTTTGCCGCAGTGATGCTCTGGCTATTGACCTGAATACGGTTTCTGACTGAATAGGTGATGATTGTAACTAAGGCACGTTTGGCACGCATTCTCGTGATCCTGTTGTTGGCGGGCGCTGTGCTCATTCCCATTGGCGGTCGCCTATCGAGCTATGTGATGGCGGGTGTGGAGATTCGGGGTCGGACGGCGGAGCAGGGCGGATGGACTCCTAGCCATCTGGCGGCGCAGGTCGGTGAGCCGCTGGAGCTTCGTCTGACCTCTGATGATGTTGTCCATGGCTTCGCTGTGGGGCGCCACGACGCTCCTGAGGTCGAAGTCGCACCGGGCAAGTGGGTGACGACCTCACTCGTCTTCGACCAGCCCGGTACCTATACCTTCTACTGCACACGGTGGTGCGGGCCGGGCCACTGGCGTATGCGCGGCACCATCGAGGTGAGCGGAGACCCTGAGGATGAGTACCCCGAGGCTTCCGTGTCCTTTGCGCGATATATCCGGTTCGGGATCGATATTGATGCGCCAATTCCTGCTGACGTAGTGCCCGATGCGAGGCCGGTGGCATCGCGCGGCGCTGAGTGGGTGGACCGGCTTCCGGTCTATGCCCTCGAGGCGGATACGTACTGGCGCCATAGTCCCGCTGAATTGTGGCAGCGACTGCGCGATGAGCCGGCGCAGGCTGAGCTGTCAGATATGGAGATCTGGGATCTTGTGGCCTGGATCTGGGCGCAGCAGACGACAGCAGAGGCGTTGTCGCATGCCGAGGGCCTCTATGCACGAGAGGGTGCCGCCGCGCATGGTGAGGCCGGACAGGGTGATGGAGTGATGGTCGAGGACCTGTCGCCCTACAGCTATGACTTCCGGGAGGATGGACACCGTGCCATCCGGCCTCCGGACTTGACGATCTTTGCCCATACCCTCGGCGCCAGCCCGGCGCGTCTGGAGGGGAAGATGCTGCGTGGCGGGATGGGCACCGGGATGCCCGCCTACGGTGCGATCTACACGCCGGAGGAGATCGAGGCCCTGGTGGCCTATCTCTACACCTACGTGATGGATCTTGACGCGGCGCCGACCGCAACGCCCTAGAGGCGTAGGATATGTGCGCGTTCTGCCGACCGCTGATCGTGTGAGATGTTGGTGAATCCAATAGGGAAGGAGTTCTGCCATGTCAGACAAGTATGAAGGCTTCGATACACTGGCTTTGCACGCGGGGTATACGCCCGATGAGACCGGCGCACGAGCTGTTCCCATCTGGCAGACGACAAGTTACGTCTTCAAGGACACTGATCACGCCGCGCGCCTCTTTGCGCTGGAGGAGTTCGGCAACATCTATACGCGCATTGGGAACCCGACCACGGATGTGTTGGAGCAGCGTGTTGCTGCGCTGGAGGGAGGCGTCGGCGGGCTGGCTTTCGCCAGCGGCCTGGCCGCCATTTCGGCCGCATTGCTGACGCTGTGCGCCGAGGGTGATGAGATTGTCTCGACGAGTCGCCTCTACGGTGGGACGGTGACCTTGATGAACGGCACGCTCTCGCGCATGGGCATCAACACAACCTTTGTGGACAGCGATGAACCACAGACTTTTGCCGACGCTATCACCGACCGCACTAAGGTGGTCTTTCTGGAGACGATTGGCAACCCCAAACTGACGATTCCCGATATGGTCGGCATTGCCGCGGTAGCTCACGCCCGTGGAGTTCCTGTGATGATCGACAGCACGACGGCTTCTCCGGCTCTGTGCCGGCCCATTGAGCACGGCGTCGACATCGTTGTCCATAGCATCACCAAGTATATGGGTGGTCACGGCAACTCGATCGGCGGCATGATCGTCGACAGCGGAAACTTCGCGTGGGACAGCGGGCGCTTCGCGGAGTTCGTAGAGCCCGACCCGGCCTACCATGGGCTCAAATTCCTTGAGACCTTTGGCAATATCGCCTACATTGTGCGCGCACGGGTGCGGATGCTACGCGATCTTGGCGCCTGCATCAGCCCGTTCAATTCTTTCCTCATTCTGCAGGGCATCGAGACCTTGAGCCTGCGTATGGAAAGGCATTCGCAGAACGCACTGGCGGTGGCGCGCTTTCTGGAGACGCACCCCAAGGTGTCGTGGGTCCTCTATCCTGGGTTGAGCAGTCACCCCAGCCATGACCTGGCCCAACGGTACCTACCCAAGGGTGCCAGCGGCATGGTCGGGTTCGGTGTGAAGAGCGGGGCAGAGGGCGGACGACGGTTTATCGAGAATCTGGGGCTGTTCAGCCATCTAGCCAACATCGGCGATGCGCGGAGCCTGGCGATCCATCCGGCCTCGACCACGCACCAGCAGTTGACCGCGCCCGAGCAGCGTTCTGCCGGTGTCACGCCGGACTTCGTGCGACTGTCGATCGGATTGGAGACCCTGGACGATATCCTGGCCGATCTGGATCAAGCCCTGGCCAAGACGTGAGAGGTGGACCGGCCCTTGCTGGACGGACGAAGGAGTTTGCATGTCCATTGACAACGATGTCGCTATTACCAACGACTCGCGCCCGGGCGGCGCGCGCAGCGTGGGCCTGGTCAAGACGCAGAGCTGGACTTTTGACGAACCCCTGAAGCTGGACTGTGGGCGGACTCTGGCGCCGGTCACGCAGGCTTATGAAACCTACGGATTGCTGAACTACCGCCGTGACAACGCGATCTTGATCTTCCACGCGCTGACAGGGGATGCACACGTGGCCGGCTATCACACGCCGGAAGATCGCAAGCCCGGATGGTGGGATCTTATGGTTGGCCCCGGCAAGCCTTTCGATACCGACCGCTATATGGTCATCTGTGCCAACCTGTTGGGGGGCTGCAAAGGGACCACCGGTCCTGCCAGCATCAATCCCCAGACTGGTAGACCCTACGGGCTAGATTTCCCGGTCGTGACGGTTGGAGACATGGCCCGGGCGCAGAAGCGACTCGTTGACCATCTGGGCATCGAGCGACTCCTGGGTGTGACCGGTGGGAGCATGGGGGGGATGTTGGCGCTCGACTGGGCCGTGCGCTACCCCGATGCCACTGCGTCGGTACTGGCAATCGCGACATCGGCCAGGCTCAACGCTCAAGGTATCGCTTTTGATGAAGTGGGTCGACAGGCGATCATGGCCGATCCACGCTGGCAGCACGGCGATTACTATGGCAAGGAGTCGCCGGCGGCTGGTCTGGCCATCGCTCGCATGATCGGTCACATCACGTATCTGTCCGATGCGCAGATGCGTGCCAAGTTTGGGAGACGTCTGCAGACACGCGACTCTTTTGGCTATGATTTCGAGACAGAGTTTCAGGTAGAGAGCTATCTCAAGTACCAGGGAGATGCTTTCGTGAACCGGTTTGACGCCAATTCCTACCTTTACATCACCAAGGCGATAGATTACTTTGATCTGGCGAATGGTCACCGTTCGCTGGTGAAGGCGCTGGAAGCTGTGCGTTCTGAGTTTCTGGTCGTCTCGTTCAGCAGCGACTGGCTGTTCCCGACGTCGGAGTCCAAGGAGATCGTCCGAGCTCTGCAGGCGAACGGAGTGCCCACCACGTTCCTTGAGATCCCCAATAGCTACGGGCACGACGCTTTTCTCCTCCCCAGTGAAGAGTTGTCCGTGATGGTGAGTGGGTTCCTGCAAAACGTGCACGACAAGGTACGCGAACCGGCAGTG
>JAGHDT010000446.1 GCA_021159805.1 Anaerolineae bacterium | reverse complement strand
CCGCGTCACCCGTCAGATTGTAGGTCAGGATGTACTGGAAGGGATTGTCGCTGCCCATCGATCCGAAGGGTGAGAACTCGCCCTGGACCAGTGCCATCTCGCCCGTCTCGAGAACGTCTGCGGGGATGATATAGTACTGATCGATCTCCCCAGCATCCAGACCTGCCGCTGCCGACGTCACATCGGGGTATTCCCTCAGGGCCGTGCCGGTGAAATCATCCGGAATCCGCTCGATGACCCCGGCCTGATCTACATAGCCGAGAGGCTTCTGTGCCGCCGCGCCATCACCCAGCAAGAATGCGGCGATGCCGCTGGCGGGCGTGCCCGCGGGTGCGCCGCTCTCCTTCGACAACCCCGTGGCCAGGAACTGCGACCCAAACGCGAACACAAAGGTGATCAACGGGACAGCGAAGGCCGTGAGCCAGAACGAGGGCTTTCTGACGGTGGTCAGAATCTCGTGTTTGATGACCAGAAGAACGTTACGCACGGGGCGCCACCTCCTTCTCCGAAGCCGCGAACTGACTGCGCAGCCCCTCCATGATCCCCTTGAGTCTCAGCCTCTGTCCATAGCGAAGCATACCCAGCCGCAGAATCCTGCCGGCCAGCCATACGGTTCCGCCCGCGCTACCTACCAGTACAGTCCAGCTGACCACCAACTGCCACAGCGGAATCACGGACGTGCTCCACCGCAGCAGAATCGTCAGGAACGCGGTTGTCGGGAAGAGCGTCAGCGCCACCAGAAGGGGGCTGCCCTGATTCGTCACAATGAGCGCGCCAAAGAAGACGGGTAGCATGAAGAGCATATTGAGCATACCCGAGATCTGCTGTCCCTGCTGCATTTCCGTCACCGTGGCCCCGATAGAGATCATCATGCCGGCGATGAGTGCAAAGGTCGGGATAAAGTAGAGGATCGCCACAATCAACATCTCCCACGGGATGCTGATGTTCTGCAGCGCTTCAATGTACCGGGCACCCACAACGATGCCGATCGCCAGGGCAATCGCCCACACGAGGATCTGGGTCAACGACACGCACATCAGTCCCAGTGCCTTTCCCCCCATCAGCTGAAAAGGTGAGACTGACGTGGTCAGAATCTCCATCGTGCGGTCTTCTTTCTCCTGGATCACCGCCTCCAGCATGTAGCCGCCGATGCTGGCAATCGCGAAGAGCATAAGGAACGCGATGATGAATGGCAGAACGATGTCAAGGATGTTCCCCTCGCTCAGCTCACGGCGTCCATCGCTGGAGCGGACCGTGAGGTCAAACCCGGCCGACAGCCGCTCCCGCACCGCCGGTGGCTGCTGTACGATCAAGCTGGCCTCTATGTAATCCCCGAATCCCTCACTGGTGAATTCGCTGGGATCGTTCTCAGCATAGACGGATCGGAGCTCCTTGGAGCTGATGTAGTCCTCGGGGAGCACATAGAAGGATTGGATGTCACCCGCCTCCAGCGACGCCTCGGCTGTGGCCTCATCCGCAAAGCTTATGTACTCCGGGAAACTCTCACGAGCATCCTGCAGTGCGGACAGCACCTCTGGATTGAGGAAACCGGCGTGGTCGACATACCCGACCGGGCGTGAGTCCCCGCCGCGGATCGCCACCAGCGCCGCCACAACACCGATCGCGACTATCAAGAGAGGGAGCCCCAGCACAGCGAGGAGGAAAGCACGCTTTCGCACGCGTTTGAGATACTCGTGTTTCGCCACGAGCCACAGCTTACGCATCCACCACCCCCTCTGCTGCTTGGCCCGCACCGCGCTTGACGACGTGGATGAAAATGTCCTCCAACGAGGGCTCGGCAATCTCAAAGCGCTCGATCTTCACACCATCCTGAGCTGCGAGACCATGAAAGATGTCCTGGGCTGAAGTCCCTGCCGCAAGCGTGAGATGCCACGCACCATTATGGCGGCGAGCCTCCAGAACCCCCGCCAGGTTGGTGAAGTCGCCCTGCCCCTCCAGCGTGACGGCGTTTCCGGCAAACTGGCGTTTGATCTCGCCAACCTGACCGTAGAGCACCGTGCTCCCGTGGTCGATCAGCACGATGCGGCTGCAGAGAGCCTCGACCTGATACATCTGGTGGGTCGACATGATGACAGCCTTGCCGGCTACACTCTGCTCCTCGATGATCTCCTTAATCAACCGCGTATTCACCGGGTCCAAACTTGAGAACGGTTCGTCAATGACGAGTAGATCCGGATCGTGGACCAATGCTGAGATGATCTGCGCTTTCTGCTGCATACCCCTGCTCAGCTCCTGCACCTTCTTGTCTCGGTGCTCGTACAGTTCCAGGCGCTTGAGCCAGTGGGTCAAACGCTGACGGGCGTCAGCCTCCGCAAGCCCCTTGAGCGTCGCGAGATAGACCAGGGTCTGCTCCAGCTTGAGATCCTGGTAGAGCCCCCTCTCCTCCGGCAGATAGCCGATGCGGTTCTTGGTCGCCTCGGTCATCTTGCCGCCGAAGACACGCACGTCGCCGGCATCCGGTTTGAAGATATCCAGCATCATGCGGATGGCGGTCGTCTTGCCGGCGCCATTGGGACCGAGCAACCCGAAAATCTCACCGGGCATCACCTCAAAGCTGACGTCCTTGACAGCCTGGACGCGGCCGAAGGACTTAGATAGATGGGAAACCGCCACCGTTGGATTCATCGCAGCACGACTCCTTTGTGAATCTCTTTCGGAATTCCTGACCAGTGTCTGTAT
>JAGHDT010000405.1 GCA_021159805.1 Anaerolineae bacterium | reverse complement strand
GATCAACGCTGCGATCGAGTGTGCCAAGATGCTTCACGATACCGACCGGCTGGCCTGGCTTGAGGAGCTGCAGGATGAGCTGCGGACCAGCATCAATCGTATGTGGAACCCCGAGACGCGGAGCTATCCCGACAGCATCCACGAGGACGGCACCATCAGCACCTCCACATCGCAACACACCAGCTTCCTGGCTTTGCTCTACGACATCCTCCCCGAAGCCAACATCGCCGACGCCCTGGAGAATATGCTTCAGCCGCCGAAAGCTATGGTCCGGGTGGGCTCACCGTTTGTGGTGCTGAACTACTATGAGGCGCTCGAAAAGGCCGGATTGCCTGACGAGATCATCGCCTCGATCCGCAAGGCCTACACCCCTATGCTGGAAGCCGGTGCGACCACGGTATGGGAGATCTTCCCGGACGGCGTTTTTAGTCCGGGCGACTTCCCCACCCGCAGCCACTGCCACGCATGGTCCTCAGCCCCCGTGATCTATCTGAACCGCCTCATCCTGGGCATCACCTCCGCCGAACCTGCCGGGCGCACCTACGAGATCAGCCCACGGCTCGACGGCCTGGATTGGGCCAAGGGCACCGTGGTCACGGCCCGGGGTCCCCTGCACGTCGCGTGCCGCTCTGACGGCGCAACCCTGGACATCCAGGTGACCGCCCCGCGCGGCACCAAAGTCCGGTATGTGGAGAACGACACCCACAGAGACGTCAAGGTGACGTTCACCGTCCGAGCAGCACATTGAACTCTGCGGGACCAAAACCTTACACCTGGTCCCGACCAGGCTTTGGTCCCTTCTGCACACCGTGATCACTCATGCTGGCCAGGCCGGTGTCAGCCTCGGCCCTGCGAGCCCTTGGGTTCGCGCAGTCGGAGCAGACACCGGCCCCAGCGTAGTGGCAGCGCAGGTGGTTATTTTCGAAGTAGACGTCATGTTTGCCGGCGCACACCACGCAGGGCGAGAATGCAGCGCGAAGAGCAGAGCGGGCAAGATGCCGGCATTCTGATGCACGCGGTCCGCAGAGCGGATCTTATGTAGGTTGAGCTCCCCTCAGCGGGGACAAGTTGTTAGCTCGACTATCTGCTCGACGGTACAACGTTCTGTTTTCGAAGTAGACGTCATGTTCGCCAGCGGACACCACGTAAGCATGAAAATGAGACGCGAAGAACGGCCCAAAGCCACGGTCGAGACTAGGCGAAGGGCTTTGGGCCGGCAGAGGGCGGTTTTCGGGGCCGCACGGCCGGTTCCCTCTCCCACCTCCGGCTGCGGAGGCGAAGTCCCCGGTTCAGGGGGCGCCGTCCGCGGAGTATGGGAGATGAAATCCCCGGTCTAGGGGGTGAAATCCCCGTTTCAGGGGAGGGTGACGCGCTTCCCAGCGCGCGGGGTCAGGGCTCTGCGGGGGTTATTTTGGAAGTAGACCTCACGTTCGCTGGCGCACACCACGCAGGATGAGAGTATGACGCGAAGAAGGGCCCAAAGCTTGGGGAAAGCCTTTGGGCCCGCAGAACGGATCGCAGAAGGTCATGTTGAAGCAGTCCCTTTGGTCTCCTCGCGCATCCGCCTCCGCGGCGGGCCAATGGGAGAGGGCGCGGACTCTGCCGGGCGATTTTCGAAGTAGACTAACCACAGGACACGTACCAGGAGGACGCAAATGGAGAAGTATGAGCCGAATTGGGAATCCCTCAGCGCATATGAGGTGCCGGAGTGGTTTATGGATGGCAAGCTGGGCATCTTTATTCACTGGGGTGTCTACGCTGTGCCGGCCTACAACAATGAGTGGTACCCACGTTTTATGTACATGGATGAGGTGTCGCGAAAAGGTGTCAACTTCTTCGAGCACCACTGCAAGCACTGGGGCCACCCATCGGAGTTCGGTTACAAGGACTTTATTCCGCTCTTCAAGGCTGAGAAGTGGGATCCCGAGGCTTGGATCGAGTTGTTTCAGGAAGCTGGCGCGACCTATGTCGTCCCGGTGGCTGAGCACCATGATGGTTTCCCTATGTACGATTGCTCATTCACAAATTTCAACGCCGCACAAATGGGGCCGTGCCGCGATGTCGTGGCCGAGTTGGAGATAGCTACCCGCAAGGCGGGACTGAAGTTCGGTGTCTCTTCCCACCGGGCCCATAACGCGCGGTACTACACCTTTAAGGACAACTACGATACCACCAATCCGGATTACCATAAGCTCTACGGCGTGCCGCGTAAGGCGGAGGAGCCGGTCAGCTATGAGTTTGTTCTGGATTGGTACGCCCGCACGCAGGAACTCATCGACAAGTTCTCTCCTGACGTGCTGTGGTTTGATTTCGGCTGGCATCGCGATGAGTTCGAGCCCTGGCGCCCGCGCGTGGCCGCCTACTACTATAACCACGCGCTCGAGCACGGCTATGAGCCTGTGTTGCAGTACAAGGACAAGATCCCCGAGAATGCGGCTGTCCTCGATATTGAGCGTGGTAAGTTGGATGGGGTCCGCGACCACTATTGGCAGACCGATACGTCGGTGAGCTTCAAGTCCTGGTCCTACATTGAGGACGATGAGTTCAGATCGGTGACGTCCCTGGTCCACGATCTGGTCGACATCGTGAGCAAGAACGGCAACCTGCTGCTTGACATCGGGCCGAAGGCGGACGGCACGATTCCGCAAGAAGTTCAGGACCTCCTGCGCGGGCTGGGCGCGTGGCTCAAGCTGAACGGCGAGGCGATCTATGGGACACGGGCCTGGACGACTTACGGTGAAGGGCCCACCGGCATACCGAAGGCTTTCCGCGAGCAGGATCAGGCTGCGTATTCGGCAAAGGATGTCCGTTTCACGAAGAAGGACAACGTCCTCTACGCAACCCTGTTGGGTTGGCCCGGCGCGGCTGCCACGGTGAGGACGCTCCAGGAGGGTGGGCCCGTCGCTGCGGAGCAGATTGCGTCGGTGGCGTTGGTTGGTGTTTCCGGTGAGTTGGCTTGGTCGCAGGATGCTTTGGGTTTGACTGTTCAGTTCCCTGAGGCCGCTCCTTGTGATCATGCCTATGTACTTCGGATTTCGCTCAAGGACTGAGCGGTCTGATTTCAAGATAGAGTAAGGAGTTCTGTAATGGCAGAGAATGAGACTGCAGCTACGACGATCAATAAGGATGATCTCATCGTCATTGCCGGTGCCGGGGGCTTCATCGCCGGTTCATTGACACGCTACTTTCGGGATCAGGGCTTTACCAACATCCGTGCCATCGACAAGAAACCGCTCCCCGAGTGGTATCAGCGTGTGCCGGGTGTCGAGTGCTTGAGCATGGATCTCAGCGATGAGGCTAACTGCAAGATCGCCGTCCGAGGCGCCAAAGAGGTCTATAACCTGGCAGCTGATATGGGCGGCATGGGTTTCATCGAGCGCTTCCGCGTGGAGTGCCTGCGCAGTATCCTGATCAACACGCATATGGTTGAATCCGCCTACAATGCCGGCGCGGAGCGCTACTTCTTCTCTTCCTCTGCCTGCGCCTATAACACGACGCTGCAGCAGGATCCGAACGTCCGGGCCCTGAAAGAGTCGGATGCCTATCCCGCGATGGCCGAGCGTGGCTACGGTTGGGAGAAGTTGCTCTCTGAGATGTTCTGCCAGGAGTACTGGGCAGAGCGCAAGATGAAGACCGCAATTGCTCGTTTCCACAATGTCTACGGCCCCAATGGGACCTGGGATGGCGGTCGTGAGAAGGCCCCTGCTGCGCTAAGCCGCAAAGTAATCGAGGCGAAGGAGACCGGTGACCTGAATATCACTATCTGGGGTGACGGCACCCAAACCCGTAGTTTCATGTACATCGCCGACTGCGTCAAGGGTATTGATATGATCACGCACTGTGACGATCTGATCGCTACCCCGATCAACCTAGGATCGAACTATCTGGTTTCTGTCAATGACCTGGTCAGCTTGATCGAGGATATCGCCGGCACGAAGCTGGAGCGCCACTACGACTTGGACGCCCCGCGCGGTGTCGCTGGACGCAATAGCGACAACACTTTCATCGAGGAGATACTGGGCTGGGAGCCTCACACGCCGCTGCGTGAGGGTATGGAGAAGACCTACGCCTGGATCGCTCAACAGTACGAGGATCGGCGCGCGGGCAAACCCACGCCGGCGGGCAAGTCTGATTTCAAGGTAGTTCACTAATTGGTTTCCGTGGCCTCAGAGCCCCTGACCCGAAAGGGCCAGGGCTTTGGGCCTTCACCCCTCAAGGAAGGACAATGACACAAGCAAAGAGGTCACCGGTTGTCACGAATGCGATCGGGATCAGGTCCGTGATAGGCGCACTCCCCTATCGTATGGCCTTCGCCGGCGGGTGGATTGACCAACCTTTCGTCTCCAAGCTTAACCCTGATGGCGTCGGATCGATGGTGGTGGTCGCGATACACCCGGACTGTCGCTTTATGGATCGCTGTGGCATGGGCACGAGCACCCGCAGAATCGCTACCCAGCTCTGGGGCGACACTCTACCGGATCGTGATCCGATGGCGCTGACTCGTGAATTGTACGAGGTCGAGAACCAAGACCAGCCGGAGCCTTCCGGCTCGCAGGACATGATCGGCTTGATCTATCCGGGTGTCAATCGCCTTGATTACGACTACGATCACGAGGGTGGCACCTTCCCGGTGCACGTTGAGTCGAACAATGACCGAGATGTGGCAGATTGGCTGCAGAGGGTGATCACGATGGTCCCGGTGGCACAGCGCCCCGCTGGCTACAACCCCCTAGGTATCAAGAACCTCGACCCGAAGTGGATCCGCCGGCTTGGCCAGAGCGGCAAACACTGCTACGATGCCATCATTCACAGAGATGCGGCGGCGCTGGGCGCCTCGATGAACGAGTGCATGCTCTGCTGGGAGACGATACTTCCGCATACGGTGCGACATCCTACGATCAAGGTGGACCTGATGGCGCTCCTTAAGCACTACCAGGATCGCTATGCGGGGGCTATGTACTCCGGGTGCGGCGGTGGCTACATCTATGTGGTTTCGGATGAACCGGTGCCCGGCGGATTCCACGTGCGGGTGCGGACGAGGGGCGCAGCGGCATAGCGGCAGCTTGACTGCGCGGATTGGGTGTATGGCTGGAAGCCTGTCGAGAGGTGGTAGGTATGCCGGGAGTACTGTGAGGTACTAGCATGACTAACGTCGTCGTGACAGGCAGTTTCGACGATCTCCGTGTTTCGCATGTGCGGTTTCTCCACGAGGCCGCCAAGGTGGGGGACCTGCACGTCATGCTGTGGTCTGACGCCGTAGCGGAGACCTTGCAGGGAGCTCCGCCCAAGTTTTCAGAAGCAGAGCGTCTGTACTTCTTGCAGGCGATTCGGTACGTGTCCGACCTGGTGCTGGTGGATCATCTGTCCTCAGTGAGTGTGCTGCCGGATGCCACCGGCTTCACCCCTGACGTTTGGGCGGTCGATACGCAGGGCGATACCGCGGCCCGGCGCCGGTACTGCGCCGGACACAGCATCGAATACCGGGTCTTCACCGACGTCGACCTGAGTGGGTTCCCTGTTCCGACCGAGAACATCTACGAGCAACCGACGGATCGCAAGAAGGTGATCGTGACCGGCTGCTACGATTGGCTGCACTCGGGCCATATCCGTTTCTTCGAAGAAGTTGCGGAGCACGGTGACCTCTACGTGGCCGTCGGCAACGACACCAACGTCCGCCATCTCAAGGGTGAGGGGCATCCGATGTTCTCCCAGGAGCTGCGGCGCTATATGGTGCAGTCGATCCGCTTTGTCACCCAGGCAGTAATCACCAAGGGGATGGGCTGGATGGATGCTGCACCCAACGTGGAGGAGATGCACCTGGATGCCTATGCAGTGAACGAGGACGGGGACAGGCCGGAGAAGCGGGCCTTCTGTGAGGAGCACAACCTGGAGTACATCGTGCTCAAGCGGGAGCCCAAAAAGGGGCTGGTTCAGCGTTCAAGCACGAAGCTCAGAGGGTTCTAGGCAGGTTTCCGAAGTAGCACCTCCGGTTCTCTCTCCCATCTCCGGTTGCGGAGGCGCCGTCCGCGGAGTGTGGGAGACGAAGTCCCCGTTTCAGGGGAGGGCGCCGGCTCAGAAGCCCGTTGGTGAGGGCTCTACCGGGTTGTCCTCGCAATAGGTGCCATGTCCGCAAGCGGACACTACGCAAGGACGAAAATGTAGCGCGGAGAACGCCGGAGTGGGCTCCGGCGTGAGCGCGATGAGGCGGGTGGTTGTCTGCAACGCCCAACACAAAGAGGAGAGCGGGCAAGATGCCCGCGGTCCGCAGAGCGGATAGCAGAGGGCTATTCTCGAAGTGATCACACAACAGGCCTACCACGCAGGAACGCGTGGTAGGCCTGTGTTGATCTAGAACGATTCGTGCGCCGTCCGGGCGATGATCTCGTCCTGCAGCTCCGTGCTGAGATCGCAGAAGTAGTCGCTGTAGCCGGCGACGCGCACGATCAGGTTGCGGTGCTGCTCGGGGTTAGCCTGCGCTTTGCGCAGTGTCCCGGCGTCGACGACGTTGAATTGGATGTGGTGCCCGTCCATAGTGAAGTAGGTCCGCACGAGCTGGACCAGGCCGTCCAGCCCAGCATCATCTGCCAGCAGCCGGGGCGTGAACTTCTGGTTGAGCAGCGTGCCGCCGGTGCGTGCGTGGTCCATCTTGGCGACGGATTTCACCACCGCTGTCGGGCCACGGCGATCTGCGCCCTGGACAGGCGAAATGCCCTCCGATACCGGCTTGCCGGCCAGACGGCCATCCGGCGTCGCGCCGATCACCGAGCCGAAGTAGACGTGGCACGTAGTCGGCAGGAGATTGATGTGATAGGTGCCGCCCTTGGTGTTCGGCCGGCCGTCGATGGCGTTGAAATAGGTCTCGAAAGTGCGCAGCATCAGTGCGTCGGCGTAGTCGTCGTCGTTGCCGTACTTGGGCGTGCGGTTGAGCAGCAGTTGGCGGGTCCGCGCGTAGCCCTCAAAGTTGTTCTCTAGGGTGGCAAGCAGCTCCTCCATCGTCAGCGTTTGCTCGTCATAGATGTGGTACTTCAGGGCTGTGAACATGTCGGCCATGGTGCCGAGGCCCACGCCCTGAATGTAGCTCGTGTTGTAGCGCGCGCCGCCGTCGTGGTAGTCGCGCCCGGTGGCAATGCAATCACTGACCAGCAGCGAGAGGAAGGGCACCGGCATATAGAGAGCGTAGAGCCTCTCGATGACGTTGTTCCCGCGGATCTTGATATCGATGAAGTGCCGCATCTGTCGGTCGAAGGCCTCGAAGAGCTCATCAAACGTCTCGAAGCTCCTCGGGTCGCCGGTCTGTATCCCGATTTGTCTGTTGGTCCGTGGGTCCACGCCATCATGGAG
>JAGHDT010000620.1 GCA_021159805.1 Anaerolineae bacterium | reverse complement strand
GTTCTCGGTGTGCCCCCGCCGGATCTCCTTCTGCAGCGCGGAGATCACCTGATCGGCGGGGAAATCGTGAGCCGTCCTGACATCAACCCATGGATCGCGGGTGTTTGTGGCCATAGGGTACCTCCAGGTTTCTAACCACGAATCTTCACGAATCTACACCAATCTAGGAGAGCGAAATCACAAATCGTTGCCGCCAATCCGCCATCTGTGGGTCGTGATCTGTCATTTGAGATTTGCCGTTTTCCAGCGCTCAGCCAAAGGTGCTCAAGTCCCATTCCGGCACGCTGTGGAGCTCGAAACGACCGTCGTTGAAGCGCATCGGCAGCCAGAGATAGCGACCGTCGACGGCGTTTTCGGGGCGCCAGATATCGAACATCGCAATGTAGGCGTCATCTTTGCCCGCTACCGGCAGGATGTAAGTGCTCTGCCCACCGAAGGTGATCTCGCTGTCCTCGCCCACACATGGGTTGCCCAGCTCGGTCCACGGTCCCCAGACAGAATCCGCCACGGCGGAGCGCGCGGCGTTGGGCGCCCAGCCGGTGCAGTCCGAGCCGATGAAATAGTACCTCCCCTGTCGCTTGCAGATCGCAGGCGCCTCCATATGGCGCTTGGGGAAGGCCCGCACATAGGTACCGGCCGGCGCAAGGTAGTCCTCGGTCAGCAGCGAAATCTGGAGCGTGCTGTTCTCCTCGGAGGCGTAAAGATGGTAGGCCTGGCCGTCATCATCCACGAAGAGCGTCATGTCCCGCGCCATCTGGCCACCCGCGAAGTCGCGGCCCAGAATGTTCAGCCTGTCGACAACATCCCTGGGCCCGCCGGAGAACTCGCCCTGCACCACCGCAGGGTCAGGCACGTGGCGCTCATCCGGGGACACATTGTCGGGCCACACGCCGGCATTGGGTCGGAACGATCCGACGAAGGTGTACGGGCCGGTGACACTGTCGCTGACGGCGACCCCGCTGCGCGCAGCCGTGTAGCCCTGCCCCTTCAGCTCCAGGTGGAACCACATGACAAACCTCCCCGTCGCGGCGTTGGTGATCACCTTGGGGCGCTCCAGCACACAGCCCCGGGTGATGTCGCTATCGGGGTCATCAGAGACCGGCAGCGCGATCCCCATATCCTCCCAGTTGTAGAGATCAAGCGACGCGTAGCAATGCACACCGACCATTGCCTTGTTCCCGGCGCGTCCCTCAATCTTGTGCTCACCAAACCAATAGTAAGTCTTGTCGTGGTAGAGGAGGCCACCGCCGTGGGCGTTGATATGAACACCGCTGGTATCAGGCCAGATGGCCCCGGGAGTGAACTTGTGCAGCATTGTGTCTCCTGTCGTGTGGATTAGGAAAGGGAGAGCCCTCACCCCGCGCGCTCGGAAGCGCACCGCCCCTCTCCCATTCTGCGCGGACGCAGATGGGAGAGGGGACAGAAAGCAGCACGTTGTGTGAATCCTCTGCTCCCTCGCCTGTCTCCGTCTGCCGAGTACGGGAGACGAAGTCCCCGTTTCGGGGGAGAGGTGGGTGCGTCTGCGCACACGGGGTGAGGGCTCACCCCTTCTACCCGTAAATCTTCCCCCCCGTCGTATCCGACGTGGCACCGCCGCCGGTGAAATCCACCGCATTGAACTCGGCACGGGCGGCCTTCCCCATCAGGGCGGCGTCACTGGAGAGCGCCAAGAACTGGAACCCTTGGGCGATGCGCATCGAGACCTCGGCACCGCTGCCGCAGTGCTTGCCCGCGGCAGTGCCCACGGCCTTGGCCGCGCGGAGGACCTCCTGGATGGCGGCCTCGTGCTCCGTCCCGGGGCCGATCTCCTTGGCCTCCATCGAGAGCGCCAGGTCCGCCGGCCCAATGAAGCAGCCAGAAATACCATCGACCGAAAGGATCGCCTCAGCTTGCTCAACCGCCCTGACCGTCTCAATCATCACGATAATCGCCAGGTTATCCTCGGTCCAGGTGCGGTAATCGCCGTCAATATAGGGAGTGACACGGCTGCCGCCCCAGCTCCGGAGGCCCTTCGTCGCGTATTTCATGTTGCTGACCGCCCTCTTGGCCTCCTCGGGGCTGTTGATCATCGGGACCACCAAACCCAGGGCACCGGCATCCAGCGTGCGCTGGATCCAGATGGTGTCATTCCACGGCACCCGCGCCAGCGGCACTGCGCCGCCTAGCTGGGTGGCCCGGAAACAGTTCACCATCGTGTCAAAGCCCACCGGGCTGTGCTCCACATCGACCAGCAGCCAATCCCACCCGATGTGCGCCATGCTCTCCGCCGCAGCTGGTGAGCAGAGCGACAGCCAGCACCCTACGGCAGGTTGCCCGCTGCGCAGCTTGTCCGTCACCGGATTTGTCGCGAACTTGTTAATGCCGATACCGCCCATATCTAGTCTCCTGTGTCGTCTACTTGAACGCTGTTGTTAGTGTAGTCCCGATAGCCGCGGACGCCATTGACAGCACCCGATTCTGTCATTCTGAGCACAGCCATCGCGCACGGCGCGCGGTTCGGGTTGCAGTGACCCGCAGAAATCGTCATCCTGAGCGGCTGAAGGAGGCTCCGTCAGTCCTCCAGTAAGAGAGCGAAGGATCTTGTCCTGGGATGGGCGGACCGGTCGCCGACTACGTGTCATCAGCAGTGGGCTACCACACTTGACATTGAACACGTCGAGGACACGAGGACTCTTGTGGGATAGCAGCAGCGTCCGTAGCGCAAGATTCCTCACTGTCACGCCCTGGAGAGCGCGTGAGGTGCCGGACACGTTCGGAATGACAGGTCGAAATCGTGGGGGACTGCCAGGCAATTGCCTATCCATCGAATGGAGTCTAGAATCGTCGGTATTGAGACACAGCGAGAATTCAGCCGTGAATCTCCGCGAACAGCGAACAGATCAGCGGTTGAGACTCAGGGGGGGGAGAACACCATGGCAGAGAGCCTGGCTACGGAACAGGGACGGCTGCGAATCACGGCACTCAAGGCGGTGCAGATCAAGAGCTGCCACCAGTCCTTGGTCAAAGTGGAGACCGATGCAGGCATCGTGGGCTACGGAGAAGCCGGCGGGCCTGGCCCGATGATCAGAGGCAACCTGCGCTATTTCGAGACCTACCTGCTCGGCAAAGACCCTCTGGAAATCGACAGGCTCTTCAATCTGATGATCAACCTGCAGCACCCGAACCGCCCTCATATCCCCACCGTCAGTGGGGTGGACATCGCCCTCTGGGATATCGCGGGCAAGGTACTGGACCGTCCGGTATCGCAGCTGCTGCGCGGGCAGTACCGAACCGAGATTCCGATCTACATCAACACAGGCGGGCCTGCAGATTGGTTTGACAAAGGCGCTTGCAGGGCGTGGGCTGCCGAGATCGAAGCGCATCCTTCGGGCTGAAGGCCGTCAAGATGGACTTCAAGCGTCTGCTGGGAAATCCGCTACCGCGGGATCTGATGCATCTCGGACACCGCACGACGATGCTGCGGGTCAGTGACATCAAGCTCATAGGCCGGGCCTATGAGAATCTTCGTGATGCACTCGACCCCAGGATCGACATGATCGTGCACTGTCACAATGAGTTCGACCTGCCCAGTGCCATCGGTCTGGCCAAAGCCGTCGCCCCCATCCAACCCCTGTGGATCGAGGATGCGCTGCCCGTGCTCTACAACGACACCTGGAAACGCTTCAAGGACGCCTCGCCGGTGCCTGTGCTGACCGGCGAGAAACTGGAGCTGACGCGCGAGTTCGAGCCCTTCCTGGTCAACCAGGCGGTCGACATGCTGCAGCCCGATATCCTCTTCGCGGGCGGGCTGACGGGGTCGTGGCAGATCGCTGACATGGCGGATAGGTGCTACATTCCCGTCACCGCGCACAATATCGGCACAGTTGTGCAGAACGCAGTGACCGCGCACTTTGCCGCATCGGCGCGCAACTTCGTGATGACCGAAACCCGCCTGGGCAGTGGCCACACACTCGATGACCTGATTGAGGAGAAGCTGGAGGTCGTTGACGGCAAACTGGCGGTGCCGACCGGGCCGGGGCTGGGCATCACCATCGTGGAAGAGGCCGTGCGCGCCAATATGGCACCCGGCGAACCGTACTGGGATTAGGGACGAGGGGCCAGTGATATGAAATCCCAGTACCACGCGGACATGACCAGAGCAGCGTTGAGGGATCACTTCAGCCCTGACGCGCTGGAAGAGATCATCGCCGCGAACGTGGCTCAGGACGCTCCACAGAACCAGCTGGGATCCAAAGCCCACTTCCACTTTGACAACAACAAGATCGCGGCAGCGCTGGCCTACGTGGAGGATCTGCACGCACAGATTGTTGAACTGGCGGCTGCAGGCGGCCACGGGAGCCAGCAGCGGGCTGTGCTGGGCCGGCTCTGCCACGCCGTGCAGGACTTCTACGCACACTCTAACTACGTGGATCTCTGGCTGGCGGGCCAGGGTCATCCGGTGCCACCTGCAGACGCGATCGATGCCCTGATCCCGGAGCTACTGAGTCACCCGGATCTTCGGACCGGCACATACGTAATACTGCGTGACATTGTCTACTCCGTACCTATCATCGGAGCGCTGTGGCGCAGGATCTATCTGCCATCCGGTTCCCACGAAGCTATGAACCTCGATTCACCGGATCGTGGCTGGAAGTTCGCCTATGCGATGGCCGCCGCACGCCAACGCACACAACACGAGTACCAGGGTGCCGTTCAGGCACTCCAGAAAGCGGGGGGAGAATCCGCGCTTCGCGAGTTCAGAGGAATAGCGTAACAGGAGAGGAGCTGTCAACAGTACTCACAGGCCCTCCCAGATAGCCACCATCTCACGCATCGCTGCGGCGACGTCCTCCAGCATAGCCATCACCGGCAGGCCGTAGGGGCACCGCGCCTCGCAAGCCCCACAGCGCGTGCAGGATTCGATCTGCGCGATGACCTGCCGATGGTGAGGCAGCTCGTGCTCCAGGGTCGTGCGCGACCACGGATAGGCACGGAAGAAGTCCGCGCCCCGGTCGCGATAGAAGCTGTACACCGTGTCGGACCCGATGGCCCACGAGATGGGGATCCCCTGCGGACATGGCATACACTCCGCGCAGAGACGGCAGCGGGTGTGCGCCAGTCCTTCTTCCCACTCTTCGATCCGCGCCTCATCGTCCGGGGTGAGGCGGTAGTCGCCGTGGCCGACCATCGTGTTTTCTTCCACTTCAGCCAGCGATTTGACGCCCGGCACCACCGTGGCGACGGGCTGGTTAAGCAACCACTTGAGGGACAGGGCCGCGGGAAGCACGCCCGTCGCCACCGGTTTCATCACCGTGACACCCACGCCTTTCTTGTGGCACAAGGGGATCAGCTCATTCAGGGCGTCGCGATTGACGATATTCAGCAGGATCAGCACGTTCTCAAAGTCAAAGCGACCAAGTGCCTCAATCAGCGTGCGGGAGTTGTGCGCTGTGCAACCGATATGCCGCACCAGCCCCTGTGCTCTGGCCTCCAGCAGCGCTTCGAGCGCGCCGCCGGGGCCAAGTCGTGTCTCCATATCCGCACCGGACGACAGATAGTGCAGATGGCAGTTGTCCACATAGTCCGTGCGCAACCGCGTCAGTGACTCCTCGATCTGCCGCCACGCATCGTCGCGCGTCCGGGCGCCGGTTTTCGTCGAGAGCACGACGCTGTTGCGACGTCCCTCGAGGCCGATGCCGACGTTGATCTCGGCATCCCAGTACCGGCGCGCGGTATCGAAATAGGTCACGCCCAGATCCAGCGCGCGATGCACAATCTCCACCGCGCGCTCCGTGCGCATAGTGCCCAGTTGCGACGTGCCCAGCCCTATGGCTGACACCTTCAGCCCAGTCCTGCCCAGTGGTCGATATTCCATCCTGAATCCTTCCTGAGACTGCATCCGCCGCTGTGTCTACCGGCTGGAGATCCGGGCACGTGCCCGTCCAGGCACCTGGACACGTCCGGGATACCGGACGCCCACACTGTAAAGCGATGACCGCGCGGTGATGAAGAGTGTCTTCCCCTCCGGCCCGCCAAAGACAAGGGTTGCAGGGCGCTCAGGCACCGCTATCGTGTCGATCAGCTCACCGGCAGGAGTGTAGACAAAGATCTCGCCGGCTGCGACGTAGACGTTGCCGACTGCGTCCACAGCGACGTCAAGCTCCCCCTTCTCTGCGAAGAGCTGCGGCTTCGACAGAGTGCCATCGGCACTGACCTCGAAAACCCAGGTCTTCTGCCCAAATTCATCAGCCAGGTAGAACGGCAAGCCCGGAACTGCGGCTCTGAGCAAGAATGCTCTCCGCAGATCATCGCTCTTAGGGATGAAGGTCGTGCCGTCAGGCGACACAAAGACAGCATCGCTCGGCCGCGTTGCGGCGGCGAGAAAGTCGTGCGCATCGCGCCATCGATGTCCAGGCAGGATCGCCACGGTGCACTCACACGCGCTGGCAGGCACAGCAGGCAGGGCCTGAAGCTCCGATGCGTCCCCACCTGGGTCAAGAGCAAACACAGTGCAGGTGAAGTTGTCCGTGCGCGCTGTAATCAGCAGGTGACCCGCCTGGTCAAACGCCAGCGCAAGTGGTCCAATGGGTGTGTCACAGACCAGCGTCAGCGTCTGCGAATCCGGGGACCAGCGATAGATTCTGTGCCAGCGGCCATCAACAAAGTAAACGTTGCCCGCCCGATCCGCCGTCACCCCATCGATAAACTCGAATCCGCCCGCAACCCTCTCGACGCGCGCTCCCGGTGCCAGGACCGGGGACAAATGGGCCGACCGCGCCTTCGGCAGGCGCGCCTCCGGCGGCCTCCCCGAGATGATCAGCTTGGCGATCTCGCGCGACCGGACCTCAGCACCGGAGGTCACATCGTGGAGCGTGTTGTCAAACGAGAGCTTGGTCGGGCTGTAGACATGCACGCCACGGAACTCCAGATCATGACAGGACGCAATCTTGACACCGTAGGGCGAGGGGGAGACCAGCCGGATACCCGCCCACACGTGAACGGTCTTGCCCAGACGGTAACGCCCTTCGGGAACAAAGACGATCCCGAACCCCGAGGCCGCCTGAGCTCGATTGATCGCCTGCTGCAGCGCCTCGGCATCGTCTGCGACACCGTCCGCACACACCGGAAAATCATCGGGCGTCAGACAGGTGGCTTTTGCGTCTCTCAAACGTTGCGGGTAGAAGGAGGCGCCCCTTTCCCCAGGGGCTGGCCCGCTCTTATCCAACGCTCCTGTGGACACCTCTAATCGCTCGGAGCAGTGCTCCATTGATATCATACGAATCTCCCACTGACTGTCAGCGCCGGCAGGGCCACTTCTTGAGAACTACGTCGTGTGACAGGATGTGTGCGGATGGCTCCCTTCAAACGTCGCCTCCACACCCCTCTCCGATGCCTGCGCGTCATCGCCACAATGGATCATAGATCAGAAGCAGGAGCGCTCAAGTATGGGCCTCTCGTTCAGCAAGAACGCCGCGACAAGGGTGCCTTTCACCATTCCGGCTTGGGTCGCTGATTCAGCCTAGCAGTGAAGCCTCTGCTTTGCCCCCTCCAGGGGAGGATGTTTAGGCCGGAGAGATAGGTAACAAGTGTTCGGAGACATGGGTAACAGGTGAGGGGGGGGCTGAGCTTTCCCAGCTCCGTCTGCGTGCCCAGGCACAGCCGTCGTGGAGCCCCCTGACCAACTTTCTCCCGGCGGCGGAGGGAGCCAGATGGAAATCTGCACAACCGTGACCCGTTGTCCAGAAGTGTCGGGGGGACCAGCCGCTGATCGAGATAGCCATTTCGTACAGACGTGGCGGT
The DNA here is from genome assembly GCA_021159805.1 of Anaerolineae bacterium. Taxonomy (GTDB): domain Bacteria; phylum Chloroflexota; class Anaerolineae; order B4-G1; family SLSP01; genus PWVB01. Next base: position 7,675 of record JAGHDT010000620.1, on the reverse strand, counting down.
GCCACGTCTTCTTCGGGTCCAACTTTCTCAACCGCACCTGTGTCTGTGCAGAGAAGCCGCCCCCAGAGCTAAAACGCACCCGCGACAATTCTGGGCTTGCCTTAGCAGCCAAAAACACGTATAATGACTGCTTGTGTCTGCGACCGAGTGGGTCGCGACGTCATCAGCACCACTGATTAGGTGCATCAGGGCCAGGAGTGCGACTTGGCTCAGCAAAGCCAAGGAGTACTTCTAGTGAGTTTCGAACAGTTTTCTCTCGATTCGCGCCTCGTCAGAGGCGTCGAAGGTATGGGGTATGAAGACCCCACCCCGATCCAGGAACAGGCCATTCCCGTTGTCCTCGATGATCGGGACGTTCTCGGCATCGCCCAGACGGGCACCGGCAAGACCGCGGCGTTCGTCCTACCGATCCTTCAGCGGCTGACCAAGGGTCCGCTGCACCAGGTACGTGCCCTCATCGTCGCGCCCACGCGCGAGCTCGCAGAGCAAACCCATCAAGCCATCGGCAAGTTGGGCAAGCATACCCGGGCGCGCAGCGTCACGATCTACGGCGGCGTAAGCAAAAACCGACAGATTCAGGCACTGAGAGCCGGTGTTGAGATCATCGTGGCGTGCCCCGGACGGCTCCTGGATCTCCACAACGAAGGCTACATCGACCTGACGCATGTTGAGGTGTTGGTCCTGGATGAAGCCGACCGTATGTGCGACATGGGCTTCCTGCCCGATATTCGCCGCATCCTCAAGCTCGTGCCGTCCCAGCGCCAGACCCTCTTCTTCTCGGCCACGATGCCTGCGGCGATCCGTAGACTGGCAGACGGCATCCTCAAGAACCCGACCACGGTCCAGATAGGCATGATCGCGCCGGCCAAGACCGTCTCACACGCGCTCTATCCTGTCCAACGGCACCTCAAGAAGGCACTGCTGCTGGCAATGCTAGATCAGATGGCCATTGGACGCACGCTGGTCTTCACCCGCACCAAACACCGGGCCAAGAACCTGGCGCGCGACCTGGTGAAACGCAACCACCGCGCCGCGGCCCTCCAGGGCAATATGTCGCAGAACCAGCGCCAACGTGCGCTGGACGGCTTCCGCAGCGGCAAGCACGATATCCTGGTTGCCACCGATGTCGCCGCGCGTGGCATCGACGTCAACGACATCACCCACGTGATCAATTTCGATATGCCCGACACCGTTGACGCTTACACACACCGTATCGGCCGCACTGGCCGAGTCGAGAAAGCCGGCGAGGCCTTCACCTTCGTGGAGCGAGACGACGAGGATCTGGTGCGCAGGGTAGAAAAACTACTGGGCCATCGCATCGAGCGACAATACCTGGAGGGCTTCAACTACAACGTCCCAGCCCCCCAACGTCACAACAACCCCAACCAACGGCAGCGTTCGGGACGGAACAACTCGTACCGCGGCAATGGCAACCGTGGGGGCTCCAACTGGGGTAGCGCCAGCCGGGGCGGCGCCGGTCGCGGCGTCCCAAACCGAAACAACAGCAACCGCAGAAGCGGAACTCGCTAAGTCTCATTCAGATGCATCGAGTACATTGAGCGCCCGGCTGGGTCATCCAGCCGGGCGCTTGACGTGGTGCCTTCTGCCACGGCACAGCGAATCCGGGGAAGTCCCCCTTTTGCCGCAGCACACAACTTTGATGACACACAGACCGTGCTATAGTCACCCCACGTGATGTAAAGCCCAACTTGGAGGTTCGAATGAATGACGTACCCCTGGAAGCAAGCCTTGCTTACGCCCACGCCCACACCGAGGCGTTCATCGAGCAGTACAAAGAGCTGTTGCGCATCCCGTCCATCGGCGCCGATCCGGCGTACCGCGACGATGTGCGTCGGGCAGCGGAGTGGATTGTCGCCGAAATGCAGCGCCTGGGCATCGAACACGCCCAAGTTCTCGACACCGCGGGGCAACCCGCTGTCTATGGCGATTACCTCCACGCCGGCGAGGACGCGCCTACCGTGCTTCTCTACGCCCACTATGACGTGCAGCCGGTCGACCCGCTCGATCTGTGGGTCGCTCCACCCTTTAAGCCGGATATCCGAGATGGCAAGCTCTTCGCCCGCGGCGCGATCGATGATAAATCCGGGGTCTTCCTGCACCTCAAGGCCTTCGAATCGACTATGGTCGCCAACGGCACTCTACCGATCAACGTCAAATTCATCTTCGAGGGCGAGGAGGAAAGCGGCTCGCCGACGATGGAAGCCTTCATCGAGGCCCACAAAGCGCTGCTCGCCGCGGACGTCGCAGTGATCTCCGATGGAGGCTCATCCGATGAAACCCCTCGGATGATGGCTTCCGTTCGCGGCATCGTGACGGGCGAAGTCCGTGTATACGGCCCGAAACGCGACCTGCACTCCGGCAGCTTTGGCGGCGTCGTCCACAACCCCACGCACATGGTAGGCAAGATGGTCGCTGCCTTACACGACGATGAGGGACGCATCCAGATCCCTGGGTTCTACGATGACGTCGTGCCGGTCTCCGAGGCACAGCAGGCGCTGATCGCGGCCAATGAGGAGAGCGCCATCGCAGATGCTCGCGAGCAAACCGGGCTGGAAACGTTCTGGGGAGTGCCTGACTACACGTACTACGAACGAGCGACAGCACGACCAACCTGCGACGTCAATGGCATCTTCGGCGGCTACCAGGGTATGGGCGCAAAAACCGTACTACCCGCGGAAGCCGGCTTCAAGCTGAGCATGCGACTCGTGGACAACCAGGATCCCAAAGATATCGCCGCGAAGTTCGAAGCCTTCATCAACAGCTTCACGTGTGACACGCTGAAGATCGACATCAAGATCCTCTCCAGCTCGTGGTCGGCCGAGACATTGGTCAGCGGCCCCGTCGCGCAAGCCGTGATCGATGCCTACACCGCGACCTGGGGCAAGGCCCCCAAGATGGAGCGCGCCGGCGGCTCTGTGCCCATCATCGGTATGTTCCAACACGTCCTGGACATCCCCGTTACCAGCATGGGGCTGGGCCATGGCAGCAATGGCCACTCGCCGAACGAGTACTTCGATCTTGAGTACTTCGGCACCAACATCGATACCGCCATCCACTTTCTATACAATATGGCGAAGTAGGTGTGCGAGCACCTGGTACGACAATGGCCAAGTCGCGCGGTTGAACCGCGCGACTTGGCCATTTTGGTATAGACGCCACGTGTGCACGCGCGCACCAGGCACCACGAAAATGCAGAACCCGTTCTGCTCAGGCCGGTGTCAACCTCGACGCAGTAGAGGCCCGCGCTCGTCTTTGTGTTGAGCGCTTCGCAGAGGGGCGCGAGCCCCAACTATGTTGGGGTTGACACCGGCCCCAGCGAGTATCGGGTGATTTTCGAAGTAGACACCATGTTCGCTGGCGCACACCACGCAAGCATGGAAATGCAGCGCGAAGAACGGCCCAAAGCCGCGATCGAGGCTAGACGAAGGGCTTTGGGCCGGCAGAACGCATCGCAGGGGGCTATTTTCGAAGTAGACGCCATGTGCATCAGCACACCACGCAAGCACGGAAAATGTGACGCGAAGAACGGCTCAAAGCCGCGATCGAGATCAGACGAAGGGCTTTGGGCCGGCGGAGAGTAGTCTTCGGAGCAGCACTTCCGGTGCCCTCTCCCACCTCCGGCTGCGGGGGCGAAGTCCCCGGTTCCAGGGGGCGAAGTCCCCGGTTCCAGGGGGCGAAGTCCCCAGTTCAGGGGGCACCGTCCGCGGAGCATGGGAGATGAAATCCCCGTTTCAGGGGAGGGTTAGCGCTCTGCTGGGTTGTTTTCGAGGTAGTGGCAATGAGCATATATAGGATAGCTCTTTGGCTTTCCGGCTGATGAGAATGAGAATGATCGCTTGCATCACCATTCGCGTTTGCCATACCGCCGATGATCAGGGAGTGTGATCGATTGATCTGGCCTTGCCCTCAAACCAGTTGAGATGAGATGCTCTTCCCTCGCATGGCATCTGCAACTTGCTTTCTACCCGCCGTACCAATCCGCGCGCGTGAGCGGCAGTCCGCTGTGCCCGTTTGCATCGGGACGGCTTAGCAATGCCTGGTAGACATTGAGCCCCCCTGATGTGAAACCGTACGCTGAGCCGGACATGAACAGGCGCCAGACGCGGTAGGTGGGTTCGTCCACGAACTGTAGGGCCTCATCATGGTGCTCCTCCAGGCGGCGTACCCAATGGCGCAGCGTGAGTGCATAGTGCTCACGCAGGCTTTCCACATCGCGCACTTCAAATCCAGACTCCTCAGCGGCACGCAAGGTGATGTTATCGGTACCGTTTCGCCGTCGGGGAAGACATAGGTGTTGGAAAATGTGGGGCCGCGCACACCCATATCGGCCGCGCGCTTGGCAATCCCGTGATTGAGAAAAACACCGCCGGGTTTGAGCAGCTGCCATGCCTGCGAAAAATAGGTCGGCAGCATCGCCATACCCACATGCTCGAACATCCCTACGCTGACTAAGGCATCGTAGCCCTCGGCCCCATCCACTGCGCGGTAGTCCTGTACGATAACCCGACATTGATCCGCCAAACCCGCGTCGGCAATACGGGCGCTGGCCAGGTCAGCCTGGGGTTGGCTCAGCGTGATGCCGGTGGCGTCCACGCCGTAGTGTTGTGCGGCGTGCATCACCAATCCCCCCCAGCCACAGCCCACATCCAGCAAGCGCTGACCGGGGTGCAAGCGCAGTTTACGGCAGATGGCGTCCAGTTTGTGCTCCTGCGCGGTGTCCAGATCGTCGTCGACGGTGGTGAAGTAAGCACAAGAATAGACCATGCGCCGGTCGAGCCAGAGCGAATAGAAATCGTTGGAAACATCATAGTGATAAGCAATGGCCTGAGAGTCGCGGTCAGCTGTATGGCGCTTACCCTTGAGCTTGGCGCGACCACGTTTGCCGTGCGTATGTTTCTGGCCGGCTGGCGGATGGAGTAAGTCGCCGGCGATTTCCAGCTTCCAGAGCCGGCTCGTCGGAAGCTTGCGTAACGCTTCGGCCAACTCAAAGACAGTTTCGATGTCCCCCTCGACGTCGAAATCATCATACAGAAAGGCTTCGCCAAGTCCGACCTCGGTACCAGACAGGAACATCTCACGCAGCGCGCCGGGATGTTTGAGCACAATCGTGGCCGGGCGCGGTGTGCTATCCGGCCATAGGGTTCCATCCCAGAGCCTGACACCCACATTGGTCGTGGCAGAGGTGGTGAATATTCTGTCTAGCAGATGTAGCGTCTGGTCAACCCTTTCATCCTCTTGAATCGTAGGTGTTGCACACACTTCGCTCCCCTTTCATAGAGTGTGGTAACTAACGCTCTTGTGGGCAATCCGCGCGAGCGTGAACGGCTGCCTGGCCTCGATGCTGCACAAAAAAACTAGCGCGCGCACGTGGAACATGTAATTGATCTTCAGCATTGGTCAAGAGTCGGCCGTCTCCAAATCGTCGTGCTCGGGATCCCAGCCCCAGAACTTGCCGTGACTTGGATATCTGCTGGTGTGAAGCTCCACGACCTCGATCGTTTCCTCACTATCCAGGACTTCTATTCTTGCCCGAAATCTGTGTGAGCCTCCTGGAACCCACACCTCATCGGGATGGGCCGGCATGTTTTTCAACCAATGTCATTTCTTGGGATTAGCGGCGGCGCCACGCATTGCACCGTCAATCTCGTCATACTCCAATGGCGTTTTGCGCATCTTGCCGCTGATGCGTTCCTTCGTCGTCAGGATGTCGACCTTGAAGCCCGATAGGCGAAGGAGCGGCGCCGTCAGCGGGCGGAGCGGCCCGATGACTTTGTTTGTGTATCCAATGCCGGCAAGGAATCTAGATTGATAATCGACGTCATCGATATGTCCATCATACCTCGTGCCGGGTCGTGGGAAGGATCTGGGACGAGGCCCTTCATTCATTGCGAATTCAGTCATTGATGTCCCTCTTATCAGAACAATGTGTGTGCTCATTGGATGAGCTGCTGCGAGCTGCAATCAACTCGAGACGAGGGTATTTCTGCTGCCTCTTGCACCAGGAGCCCGCTGACAATTGAATTCAAGGTTTCAGAAACCGCGCTCCACTCCACAGCGGTCTCGTCCACCAGCACCTGGATCATCAGACCCTCAAAGATGGCGATGAGTATATTGGCCAAAGCCGCCGCATCGACCGGCTTAAGGGTTCCGTCGCTGATGCTCTCCTGGATGAGCTCGACAAGCGGATGGCGTGCCTTCGTATAGAACCTCATCGCCACCTGGTCAATCTCTGGATCGCGCGAATTTTGCGCCCATATGTCCGTCATCAGAGAGCTTGTCTCGCGGAAAGAATCAGAGGCGGCCGTAGAAATCAGGCTCGACAGCATGCTTGTCAGTCTCTCGTAAGCTGTGGATCCTGCGGCCGCAGGGGCAGAAAACAGCCCCAACTCATCCGTATACCAATCAGACAGGGCCAGGAACAAGTCCTTTTTGCTTCTGAAGTGAACGTACAATCCCCCCTTACTCAACTCCGCCTCCTGGACAATATCGTCCACGGTGGTCTGGTGGTAACCCTTGTCGGCAAAACAAACCATGGCTGCTTTAAGGATATGAGATTTTCGTTCGACTGTGGTTTCAGGTTTGAGCTTGGGCATGCAGTCTCCACACAAAACGACTGATGGGTCTTTATACAGTATAGACAAGAACGGGGAGTTCGTCAAGTACCATTTTTCTTGGGGCGACGCAGTCACTGGAAAACGATAGCCCCGCTTGCCAAGCGGTGATCCGCCTGTCTAGCGGCAGTTGGAAAGGGACATCAGCGACAACTGGAAATGCCCATGCCGCAGGATTAGTCCTCGGCTGACTGGGCAGCAGAAGCGGCGCCCAGCAGAATACCGTGGCGATGGGCGGCTTCTTCAGCCCGTACGCTTTTGACGTCTTTGGCAAACTCGATGATCCGACTGTGGTGCACGACCCTGTTGATGGCCGCCGCCGTGGTCAAGAGGCTACTGAAGGTCTGATTCCATTCAGAGAAGAGGAGATTGAAGGTGATGACAATCGTGCGGCGTTCATAACGTTCAGCAAGGAAGGTTAAGAGGACGTCCATTTCCTGGCGGCTCTGCTGGACGTAGCCCAGATCGTTGAGGATCACCACCTGGAAACGGTCTAGTCGCCGGAGTTCGCGTTCGGGTTCGTAGTCGCGCTTGGCGCGCAGAAGTGTGCCGACCAACTTGTAGGAGGGGGTAAAGAGTACGCTGTAGTTGCATTGGATCCATGCATAGCCCATCCCGTAGCGTGCCCAAGTCGGGCACTCCGCGGGATGAACAACATACAGCCCGCTGATCTGACCGCGGCTTCTATCTCAGAATCTCGCCCCAGGATTGATACCAGATAGAGATCTACACAATCCCCTACCCGCTGTCCAGAGCTGCCGGATTGGGCAACTATGTTGTACAGACGATCCGGTGGATCGTCTTCTTCGGGTCCCAACCTGCTTAGCCGCACCGATGTCCGCGCAGAGAACACGCCTCATCGAACCCCGGGGGTTCGCGGCGTCTCTCCCGGATGGGCAGTCGCGTGCCCAAGTCGGGCACGCCGCGGGATGAGCAACATACAGCCCGCTGATATGACCGCGGCTTCTATCTCAGAATCTCGCCCTAGGATTGATACCAGATAGAGATCTACACAATCCCCTACCCGCTGTCCAGAGCTGCCG
>JAGHDT010000266.1 GCA_021159805.1 Anaerolineae bacterium | reverse complement strand
GATAAGAGCGACGAGGAGACACCCGGACCCATCTCGAACCCGGCAGTTAAGCTCGTCAGCGCTGATGGTACTTGGGGGGCAGCCTCCTGGGAGAGTAGGTCATTGCCAAGAAGCTCTTTGCTTTTTTGATAGACAGACGAGACGGCCCGGGATTTTTCCCGGGCCGTCTCGTCTATGTGAAGGACTAACGACAAAGGCCCCGGTAGATATCTACCGGGGCCTTTCTATTGTGCTCCTCGGCCTGGACTCGAACCAGGAACCCATCGGTTAACAGCCGATTGCTCTGCCAATTGAGCTACCGAGGAATACTCAACAACGGTGACATTATACCCACAACCTCCTAATTCGTCAAGAGCGCGGCTCAAGAAGCCGCGCGGCGGAACGGTGTTTTCCTGGGCACGCCCTCCGCGGCCCAGCCAGCCGAGGGTTAACCTTGCGGGATGGGCATTTCTAGTTGTCGCTGATGTCCCTTTCTCATTATCCCTCAACACTTCCAAGGCCGTGCCGAACCTGAACCTTTTCAAGTACTGCTTCCAATTCTCATTCTCACCTGTCACCTAGATCGTCAGCCAACTTGAGTCTACCCATATCGCCATACAGCCACTGGGGGGAATCATCGGCCTGGCGGCCGTTGGGCCTTCGCTGCTGCCGGTGACTGGCCGACATAGCAAAGCAGGCGGCGCCGGAATCGGCGCCGCCTGCAAAGATGTGGATAGGTGTGACTATCCGACGGAGACGCTGATCTTCTTGGTGGTCGGCTTCACCTTGGGCAGGTGCAAGCGCAACACCCCGTCCTTGACCGTGGCGTCGATCTCGTCCTGAGCGATCTGATTGGAGAGCGAGAACCTGCGGGTGTAGTCCCCGACGCGATACTCAGCATAGGTCAGCGTGTGATCTGCAGGTTTCTCTTCCTCGACGTAGCCGTTGATGGTGAGCACGCCCTGCTCCAAGGTGATGTCGAGCGTGTCCGCGCTCACGCCGGGCATATCGGCGATGACGTTGACCGCGTCGTCTGTCTCATAGATGTCCACACGGGGGACGAAGACGCGACGGGCGCGGGTGCGTTCAGCCTCGCTTTCGGCAAGTTCCTGTTTCTCGGCCTCTTGGACCTGAATTTCCTTTGTGTCTGCCATTGTGATACCTCCTCTGGGTCGCCTGATTAGCTCGCCCGCACCTGGATCTTCCTGGGCTTGTCTGCCTCGGCGCGGGGTAGCGTGATTTGAAGCACACCCTTGTCATAGGTGGCTTCTACTCTGTCCGCCGCTATCTGGAACGGGAGTTGGAAAGCGCGTCGGAACTGTCCGTAGCTTCTTTCTCTGCGATGATACGCCTCACCCTCTCCAAGTTCCTCCGGGTTTCGCTCGCCGCTCAGGGTCATGGTGTCGCTGTGCACCGAGATCTCGAGTGTGTCCAGGTTGATGCCGGGAAGTTCGGCTGTGATGATGGCACCGTCGTCGTTTGTCCACGCATTCATGGCGGGATAGCCTGCTACGTTGCCGAAAAGCGGGTCGCGATCCATCTGATCGGATATCCTGTTCATCTCGCGTCGCAGTCGTTCGATCCCACTGAAACTCGACCTGAAGTCAAAGGGATTGCTTAACATACTTTGCCTCCTATCAAACAATGTGACTTGACCTGGCAGACGATCTGTCAGATCTTATCGTGTGTTCGTCTCTTACACTTAGAGTGTAGGTCAGTAAGATTAGAAGCACGTATGCTGGAGATAAGAACTGCGTCAACACTACATTAGAGAAGCATAAGTGCGACGGGCTTCTAATCCGGTTCTTATGGTTCACGCGTATTATTAGGGGTGGTATCATCTTGTGACAGGAGGCCAAATAATGGCAGAAGAGCAAACTACGGAATCTTTGGCGTTCAAAACCGAGGTACAGCAGCTGCTGCATATCCTCTCTCATTCGCTCTACAAGGAACGGGGGATCTTCCTCCGAGAGCTGATCTCCAATGCGTCGGATGCCCTGCACCGGGTCCAGTTTGTGATGTTGACGGACGACAACGTTCTCGACGCCGATGCGGAGCTGGCGGTGCGAATTACCGTGGATGAGGAGTCCAATACGTTGACGGTGAGCGACACCGGCATCGGGATGACGCGGGAAGAGCTCATCGAGAACCTCGGCACGATAGCCCACTCCGGGGCGATGGCTTTCCTGAAGAACCTGGAAGAAGGACAGCGGGTCGATGAGATCATCGGTCGGTTTGGTGTCGGTTTCTACGCCGTCTTCATGGTTGCGGAAGAGGTCCGTGTGACCACGCGATCCTACTTGCCTGAGGCCGAGGCGTGGACTTGGATCTCCAGCGGCGCCAGCACGTACCGGCTTGAGCGGGCTGAGAAGGTGGAGCGTGGCACGACGATCGAGATCCAGCTCAAGGAGGACGCCAAGGAGTTTGCCTCCACGTGGCGGTTGGAGCAGATCGTGAAGACATACTCTAACTATGTCTCCTTCCCGGTCTATGTCGGCGATGAGGCAGCCAATCAGCGGACTGCTATCTGGCGCCAGTCGGCGAGCGAGGTCGAGGACGAGGCCTACAATGACTTCTACCGCCAGCTGACGATGGATTTCCAGGACCCCTTGTTGCACATACACATCGCCTCTGATGTACCCGTCGAGGTGCGCAGTGTGCTCTATATACCGTCGGGGCAGGATAGGGGGCCGCTGCGCTCGCGCCCCGACTACGGGCTTAAGCTCTATTCCCGTAAGATCCTGATTCAGGAGCACAACAAGGAGATGCTGCCCGAGTACCTGCGTTTCGTCGAAGGTGTGGTGGACTCGGCCGACATCCCACTGAACGTGGCGCGCGAGACGGTGCAGAGTAGCCGCGCGATCGGTCACATCAAACGCGCGCTGCGCAGCCGTTTGCTCAAGACGTTGCAGGAACTGGGCGAGGAGGATCCAGAGGTCTATCAGACGTTCTGGGCGTCGTGGGGAGCTTTCCTCAAGGAAGGTGTGGCGACCGACTTCTCCGGCCGGGATGATCTACTGCCGCTCTTGCGTTTCGCAACCTCGAAGTCCAACGGTGAGCTCGTCTCGCTGGCGGCCTATGTGGCACGCATGCAGGAGGAGCAATCCGATATCTACTACATCCTGGGTGACAGCGTCGCCTCGTCGGCACGCAGCCCGCACCTGGACTATTTCAAGTCTCACGATCTCGAGGTGCTCTATCTGGTTGATCCTCTGGATGGGTTTATGGTTCAGAGCCTGCGAGAGTATGAGGACAAGCCACTATCCAATGTTGATGATCCGGATCTGGAGCTTCCTGAGGAAGAGGACGAGGCTACCCCGGCGGACGATCTGGCCCCCGAGGCTCTGGGCAAGCTCATCGTGCGTTTCCGCAACGTGCTGGGCGACCGCGTCTCGGAGGTGCGTGAGTCGAAGGTGCTGCGGGACAGCCCCTGCCGTTTGGTCTCGTCCGAAGGTGGATCTGAGCGGGATATGCAGCGGGTCCGACGGCTGTTGGAACAGGACTATGAAATGCCGGCCAAGATACTGGAACTCAACCGTGGGCATCCGTTGATCGGTCATCTGGCGCAGCTGATCGCCTCCCCGTCCGGAGATGCGATGGCTGATTTGGTGATCGAACAACTCTTCGAGAATCTATTGCTGCTGGAGGGGTTGCATCCGGATCCCTCACAGATGGTGCCGCGGATCCAGTTGCTCCTGGAGAAGGCTACCGCGGCGTCGATCGGTTCGGAGTCCTGACGGTTAGCCGTTGTGGGAAGGGACGGGCACCGGGATGCCTGGCTGGCTCGTGTGTCCGTCCCATTCTGAAAATGGCCTTCCGCTCTCGGGCCCAGAGGCTTTCACGCTGCCGTGGTATGGCAGCCGCTGCCGTAGTATGGCAGCCCAGGCCTTGGGGCCTTCTTCGTGCCGCGTTTTTGTCCCGCGTGGTGTGCGCGCACATGGACGCTGGCGTACGCACCCCCTATCTCGAACCGTCTTGACACTTGTGTGGAACTCCCTAGAATGTGAGCACATCCCTAGAATGAGGGGAGCTTATGCGACAAGCGCTGAGCAAGCATCGGCATATGCATACGATCAAGACTGCGGGCCCGGCTGGAAAGCTTGCCCGCAGTCTGCGTTTCCGGGGTCCTGAGAGCTTACAGCAAGGAGGTGTCAAAAGAACCAGGCGGATTGGATAGATAGTACGGTGCAGGCCATATCATATTCACAGGAGGTTGGTACTATGTTTGACGAGAGGGCGCTAAAAGAATTGGCATCCATCCAAGCGGAAGGACCAATACTGAGTGTGTACCTGAACGTTGACCCGAAGCAACGCACGGCTGAGGAGTACAAGCTCAAGCTTCGGGAACTGCTCAAGCGTGTAGAAGGCAAGGTCGACCCCGCGGATATCGCCGCGATCAAACACTATGTAGAGTACGACTATGACTGGTCGGGTCGTGGCCTCGTCAGTTTCTCTCGTGCAGCTGAAGATATCTGGTATACGTACCCGCTCGCAGTTCCTGTCCGTTCAGGCGTCACGGTAGCAGGGCGACCTTACATTTCCCCCCTGGTCGAACTCGATGGACTCTATGGTCGATATGTTGTATCCCTGGTAGATCGCCGGGGCGGTAAGTTCTACTACTTCCGGATGGGTGAGTTGGTGGCCGAGAAGGAAGTAGAGGGTGAGGATTTCCACCAGCATCGCAAGGGACGCGGT
>JAGHDT010000141.1 GCA_021159805.1 Anaerolineae bacterium | reverse complement strand
CTTCTCTACATGGCAGCCAAGGCCATCACACACGGTCAGATTCTGCCGGATCCCGAGACCGGCAGAGATGTGTGGCTCTCGCCGCCGAGTCCGGGTGGCTCGGTGGCATTCGCGGCGTGGGCCGGACTCTTGGTCACCGCCTTCAACCTCTTTCCCATAGGACAACTGGATGGTGGCCACGCCGCCTATGCACTATGGGGGCACAAAGCCTGGAAGCTAGCACGCATCTTCGTGGGCGTAATCTTCGGATGGGGGCTTATGCTGATCATGATGGGTAACCAGGCCGGTTCTACATGGCTTGTGTGGGGTGGTCTGAGTTTACTGATGGGACCGCGCCATCCACCGCCTCTCAATGACGTGACGCCATTGGACCGCAAACGCAAGCTACTCGGATGGGCGATGACCGCCGTCTTTGTCATTATCATCGTCCCGGTTCCCCTGATACAGTCCGTGATCGGCTAGAGCCCTGTCACTGTACGGCACCGCATGCCCACCACAAGCTCCGCCACCATCGGAATCGACGCCAGCCGTGCGGTCAGCGCAGCACCGACCGGTACCGAAGCCTACTCAGCGCATCTGATTCGCGCGCTGGCGCCACGGCTTGCATCGACGCACACGCTCAGATTGTACTGCCGCGAGACGCCGCCCTTCGCCTTGGACGCACGTGGATCAGGCCCGCAGTCTGCGGGCTCAGAAGCTGCAGTGGAGACGAGAGTCATCCCCTTCCCGCGGCTGTGGACCCATCTGCGGCTCTCCTGGGAGATGGTGCGCCATCCACCAGACCTCCTGTTTGTCCCCGCCCACGTGCTGCCCGTCGTGCGCCCGCGGCGCACGCTGGTGACGGTACACGATCTGGGCTACCTGCGCTTCCCCGAAGCCCATCCGGCCAGCCAACGCCGGTATCTGGAGATGAGCACCCGATGGAACGTCCGCGTGGCCACGCACATCCTGGTAGATTCCGAGGCGACCCGCGACGCCATCATCGAGGCATACGACGTCCCGGCACAGAAGCTCACCGTCGTCTACCCAGGCTACGAGCCAGATCTCAAGCCGGTGAGGGATCGCGACGAGATAGAACGCGTCCTCCGGCGGTACAACATTCCCGGGGACTACGTGCTCTTTGTCGGGCGTATCCAACCGCGCAAAAACCTCACGCGGCTGATCGAGGCCTTTAGCCGCGTCCTGGCGGATCATCCGAACCTGATGCTGGTCCTGGCCGGGCCGGCCGGCTGGCTCGCGAACCCGATCCAGGCCCGGGCCACGGCGTTGGGGGTAGAGGACAAGGTGATCTTCCCCGGCTATGTGGCGCCCAAGGACAAAGCGGCCCTGATCTCCGGGGCGCGTCTTTTCGCCTTTCCCTCGCTCTACGAAGGCTTTGGGTTCCCGGTTCTGGAGGCGCAGGCGTGCGGCACGCCGTTGCTCACGAGTACAACCTCCAGCCTTCCCGAGGTCGCTGGAAAGGGTGGCCTGCTGGTCGATCCTCTCAACGTAGAAGCCATTGCAGATGGACTGCGACGGCTTCTGAATGATGAGGCTCTCAGCGCGCGGCTTGTCGCGCGGGGCTTCGAGAATCTGGCGCGTTTCTCCTGGGATGTGGCGGCCCGGCAGGTTCAGGCCGTAATCACGGATCTACTTCGCAAATAACTGCTCAGAAAGTTGCTCTCTCCGATCCGCTCTGCGGGCCCAAAGCTTCGGGAAAAGCTTTGGGCCCTTCTTCGTGTTATGCCTTCACTCGTACGTCAGTGTCCGCCCGCGGACGCCGTCCCCTGAACCGGGGACTTCACCTCCGCAGCCGGAGGTGGGAGAGGGGACCGGAGGCACTACTACTTCGAAAACAGCTTCCGCTCCCGGGCCTAAAGGCTTTCATGCTGCCGTAGTGTGGCAGCCCAGGCCTTAGGGCCTTCTTTGCGTCTCATTTTCATGCTTGCGTGGTGTGCGCATACGCACGTGGCGTCTATTTGAACGCAAGGGAGCCATATGCCTCAGAGGGTGTACTCCGTACGTTCCAAGATGGCCTGCTTGAGCGCCGGCGTCAGGCCATTGAAGTAGGCAGAGAATCCCCCTACGCGCACAATGAGATCCTCATGTTGCTCCGGATGCACCAGCGCATCCGCCAACACATCCCTATCCACAACCGAAAGTTGTATCTGAAGTCCTCCCAGGCCGAAGTAGGTCGTGATCAGATCACGAATAGCCTTGCGACCGTCCGCCGATTCGAACAGGGCCTTGGCAAAGCGGATATTCAGGACGGGCGTCCCCAGTGCGGACGACAACGGGAGACGCGTGACACTACGAAGCATTGCCGTCGGGCCGTGGCGGTCTCGCCCGGTGACCGGCCCAATAGAGTCGGCCAAGGGCTCTCCGGCACGGCGGCCATCCGGCATAGCGCCGACTTTTTCTCCTTCCGCTGCGTATGTGGTAAACATGATACAGGACGGCAAGAAGCAGCCCCCACGCCAGGGAGACTGAGCCCGGAACGCATCGAAGACGTGCTGTGCGATCTCTGATGCAAGCACATCCACCGCAGATAGGTCATTGCCGAAGCGAGGACACGCGCGCAGCCGCTGGCGCAAGCCCTCGTCACCGGCGAAATCACGCTCAAGCGCGCGCAGCAGCGCCACACCGGTCATCTCGTGCCGGTCGAAGACCACCTCGCGCACCGCAGCCAAAGAGTCGGCGACATTCGCCAGCCCGGCCACATTGACGACACTCCAGTTATAGCGCGCACCACCAGCGTTGAACTCAACGCCGCGATCGACACAGTCGTCGATCAGCAAAGTGCGCATAGGTTGCGGCACGTAGCGGGCCTTTGCTTGCTGGAGGGCGTTCACACCCGCCACAATCTCCTCTATCACATCGTTCGCGTCACGCCGAAACTGCGACAACAGCCATTCAAAGGAGGGTGCCCGGGGAAGACAGCGCTTCAGAGTCGCCTCAAGGATCAGGGGCAAGTGGATCCCGGCATCCAGCGATCCGACGTTCGAACAGCCGTGGATCATCGTCTCCGTACAGCCGCCACCGTTCCACCATACCGCATCCTCATGGTGAACGCCCAAACAGGGATCACGAAGCCCCTCAAGATATGCGGCCTCATTATAGAAGGCCGGCTGTCCACACCCCGTGGCGACAGCGTCCAGAGCGGCGTCCCAAATAGAGTCGGGCATGTCGTCACGAACGCCAAGCTCATAGGAAGGCCGGTGTCTGCCATGAACGGCATCCAGACATAGCGCTGTCACTTCGTTGTAGGCAGGGGTGCCGTCCGCGAGAGATCCGCCAATTGCAGCACTCCACGCATCGTTGGCAGAGACATTATCTGTGAATCGACGCAGGAGATCGAGCGCAGACTCCCGGCTGAGAATGCCGGCACGAATGTCGGCGCGGTAATAGGGATCAAGTTCGCGGTCCAAGCGTCCCGGGTTGTCACAGTCGTCAAGATAGAAGACAAAGTTATAGGCCACTACGGCCTCATAGAACGAGCGCGCCGGGCCAAATGGAACCTGCCGGAGAGCGGCAACTAAGACATCACGCTGCCGCGCCTGCGCCGCAGAGTCAGTGCGCCATCTCTCCAGAGCATCAAGAATACGTCCATGCCACGTGCGAATCCCGGAGAGAACGTCCACCAGACCCAGATAGAGATCGATCTTCGCGGCCTCTCCGCCCTGGCGCGCGGAAGCAAGCCCTATCACAACGCGCTCTTCGTGGGCCTTCAACCCCTCCCGCAAAACGCGTCCGTAGTTAGGGATACTGTGCGTATATCCGCGCCCCCCAACGGTGTGCGGTGAGTCCCAAACCGCGACCGACTCTCCCAGGCGAGTCATCTCCGTATCCAGCGCGGATAGAGTCTGCGCAACATCGCCCTGGGCGCATAACTGGGCCATCTGCAGCGCCGCTCGATCGAACGCCCACGTGAACGAATAGGAAGGCGCAACGATACGATTCATCAAAGCACCATCAGGCACGCGTGCTCCGCTGGGATAAAGCGACCTGCCACAATAGGGCGTCAACTCCCGGTGCTCAAAGCGCCGTCGCACCGCGCGAGACCATCTACGCACAGGAGACTCATCCGGCAACTCGAAGTAGCCTGCCGCAAACCACTCCTCCACTTGCCCAAGCAGCTCGGGATCAGGGTGTGACATATGCCAACTTCTCCCAATGGGTTCGCCAGATCGATGTCTCAGCGCCCGCTCGCGACATCAATGAACCAGGCCACTGCGTCCCCGCGAAAGGAACCGATACGAGCACCGGTCAATGGCAGACCACCATCGACTGGCAGAGTGCACATTAGCGCCGGCTGAGCTCTTCGTAGACCTCGTTGTAGTAGAGCACAGCATCCACCGGCGTGTTGGCCGGAATATGGTTTCCCACCGCCATAAAGAAGCCGGGACACGCCTTGCCGATCGCCATACAGCGTTCCACCTCGGCGCGAATCTCGCCACGCTTTCCACGGAGCAGGATTCGCGTATCGGCATTGCCGATGAAGGCGTGCGTCTTGCCGTATTTCTCAGCAATGTAAGCCATGTCGGTGAAAGGCTCAAACACGAACCCGTGGACGCCGCAATCAGCGATGTCGTCGACAAAGGCTGTGTAGTCCCCGTCGGAGGTGTAGACGATCTTCTTCCCGGCGTCCAGCAGCGGCGCGAACAGCTTCTTATAGTTCGGGAATACGTACGACCGGTACCAGCGCGGGGAGATGAAAGCGCCCGCGCTCCAGACGATGTCGTCGTGGACCATAACCACGGGTACATCGGCTTTCCCCAGCGCATTGTAGTATTGCTGGATCCACGAAGCATACCGGTTGGCCACCTCGCCGAAGCGCTTCTGATCGACACCCGCCGCCAAGAGAAGCATATCCCACCCGAAGATAGCGATCAACCCCGACACCAACGTGATGTACACGCCTGTCATCGTCACCTGTTCCGGGGTCTCATCACGCTGCCGCCGATAGCTCTCCTCAAAGCGGCGAATCAGTGTTGCCTCGTCGCGCGCTCCGTAGACCTCCCACGGATCGAAATCTAGCACCTGTTCCGGGGTCTCAAAGGGGCAATGAATCGTGTCGCGACGGTCCACGCCACCGGCGGCGTACTCCGCGTGGCCCATATCCGTTGAGCACTCGGCAATGTCACCATCGCTGATCAAGGTCGACCAGCGGAAATCGAAGTTCCAGGCCTTCATCAGAGCCAAAGAACCCTGGTGCTGGAGCTCTGGTGAACTATCGACGCCGACGTCCAACCCGGTTACCGCCTTGATGACATCCCAATGCTCCGTCACGGAATACTCAGTATGTGGTACGCGTGGCGGCATCTCAAGGTTAAGCGCAGCCCATCCATCCTGGAATGACATTGTAGTTTCCTCTGATATCCAACAGAAACCCCGGGACCCTCGCGTCCGGGTTACGCCGGCGCAAGATGCCGGTAGTGGGCCACTTCGACGGCTTCAGCACCACAGCCACCTACAGGGTTCTCCGAGACCAGAGCCGCAGGATCGGCGATGATTGCAGGCGAGCACGCTCTGATGTCGTTGCTCGCCAACCACAGGCGTTGGGACGACGGCGCGACGTAGAATCCAGGCAGGTCCCGGTCCGCCAGCCCCGATATCACATTCCTCTCAAACGCCAGATCGTGAGCATCACCCAGGACCACGATCTGGCCGAGTCCACCGGCGTGCGCGTTGCCCTCGATCCGACACTCTCGGATCCAGCACGACTGCGGCTCGACCGGACGCTGCGTCCCACGGAACAGGATGCCGGCCCCGCCATTCCCCTGTATCGAGCAGGCCTCGAGTAGATTGTGGCTGTCCCGCGTACCCACGGAAACCCCCACGCCGGCATTGTTCGCAAAGCGGCAGGTGCGCACCGAGACATGGTTGGCGCGCACGCAGAAGAAGAACCCGGCGGCCCCGTTACCTTCCGCAACGCAGTTCTCAAACACAACGCCTGTGCTGCCTGCGCCAGGATGGTAACCGTTGCCGGTGTTGTTGGCGAATGAACAATCTTGAATGCGTACGTCACGGCTCATCTGGAACCCGAGCCCCTCACCGGCAAAGCCCATCTCAGTCACGTCTGTCACCGTCGTGGACCGGCTACCGATGAAATACAGAGCCGCACCGCGACACGCGCCGATGCCGGCTGGCTGTGCTTCTCGGTTCCCATCCAGTGTCACGCCCTGTACGGCGACATCGCTGACGCCCAAACCGAAGATCAGCGGGAAGGCGGTGACGAGAACGGGGTTCTGCGCGATGGTGTAGTCAGAGTGCACACCGCGATCGATCCCGACCCACGTATTCTCGACCCAGGTGATCCGTGCCAGCGTTTCGAAGAATCCACCGTGCTGATCATCCCGGATCGCCACCGTCATCCCGGGAACCAGGCCCTGGGTGTGCATCAAGGGGACATCGCACATCCCGTAGTTATGGTAACCGGAAAGCGGATAAACCCTACCCTTGGCCTTGCGTAACACCGTATCACGCCCCTGGCCCACCAGCGTAACATTGGAGCGCAGTTCGATTCCACGGTCCAGCTCCAACTCCATGGCAGGCAGTACCACACGGCCCCCGTGCAGCCCAAGTCCATCAATCACTTGCTGGATCGCAGCCGCTGATCTCACCTGTGACCGATCGAGTCTGATTTCGTTCAAGCCGTCCTCCTATCATCGCTCAATGGAGCAACCAACCACTAAGCGTCCGGAGCATCCTCGTCGTCAGGACGCTTCGGGGCCGGTGCAGTCAGATCCACCAACTCGGCCCACACGGCCTCGTCCTGCCAACGTGCCGCCTCCTCACGCAAGGCGGTCAGCATATACTGCTTGGTGGATTCCGAATCCGAGAGCCCGCGCGCCTCAACAAAACGAATCAGTTCCTGAATATTGGTCAAACATCGCTTGCGCGTCACACTCGACAGAGTGCTGAGCTGACTCTCCGACGCGCCAGAGCTTGCCAACCGAGCCGCCCGCAGCCTGTAGGGAGCCACCCAGGGCTCGGGAACCTGCCGACAGTTTGCGATGCTATCTATGGCGTCAAGCCGGCCCTTAATATGCCGTTCCACATAGGTGCCGGCCCAGCGTGTACTGAGGTACGCTGTCAGGGTGAACACCACGATAAACGCTATGAAGACCAAGAACATCGATCCCATATCTCATCCTCCCATCAATGGTTCCCCGAGCCATTGGCTCACCAAAGCCGGCGCGCCACGGACGAGCATCAACGTATCCAACCCCACGGCGACAAACCGGAAACCGGCATCGATACGCTGGGTGATTTCGCCGGGCCGCGGCTCGGCAACCAGCAACCCGGGAGTGATGCCGGCGTTTTGTGTCGCTTCAAAGACGCGGGACACGGCGGCTTCCACATCAGGATGGTGAATCTGTCCCATCAGCCCCATCGACCCAGACAGATCATAGGGGCCGATGAAGGCAACGTCGATACCCGGCACAGCACAGATCTCCTCAATGTTGTCGACAGCATCAATGTGCTCGATCTGGAGGATGACCAGGGTCTCGTCGTTCGCCGTCTCGACATAGGACTGAAAGCGTGCCCCGTAGCCGTGGGCGCGGCATACGCCAACGCCACGTATACCTTCCGGCGGGTACTTGGCCGCGGCAACAGCCTCTCTCGCATCAGTGGCCGTCCGCACCCAGGGAACCATCACACCCTCGACCCCAAGGTCCAGGGCCCACTTGAAGTGCTCCGGGGAGTTGATTGGGACCCGGCAGATCGCCGCACATCCTTGACCCTGAACAGCCTGAACCTGCGGCAGCACGCGAGGCCAATCCATCACACCGTGCTCCACGTCCAGGACGACCCAGTCGAATCCGGCCTGAGCCAGGATTTCGGCGACCACGGGATGACCAATCATTGTCCATGTGCCGACCGTGGCTTCACCACGAGCCAACTTCGCTTTCACTCTGTTCTGCATAAACTCCGTACCTCCCTAGGTAGAAATCATACACCGGATGCGCAACTTGCCCAACTTCAGAGCCGGTGTACATTCTGCGAGATGCGCGCGACTGTAATCTTGAACAACGCGAGCGGATTGAGTATAATGAGGTCATAACATCCGCAGCCTATGCCAAGCGGGCGTCACAACCCGCAGGCACCGTGCGTTGCCCCTAGCCACAGTTGAAAGGAGTCCCTATGTCGACCCCACCCAGCACAGCCCCAATCGGTGCGAACGCCCTGGACATCCACGGATCTATCCGTGGAATTATCCCAGCGATGGTCACGCCCTTCAACGCGGATGAAACCCTCAATATCGACGCCCTGCGCCAACTTACCGAGTTCCTGATCGCCGGGGGGGTTCACGGTCTCTTCCCCACCGGCAGCCAGGGAGAATTCTGGGCGCTCACACCCGGCGAACGCCAGCGCATCTGGGACGTCGTGGTTGAGACAGCCGATGGCCGCGTACCGGTCTATGCGGGCACCGGGGGCACTACCACCCGGGAGGTCATCAGCCTCAACGGGCTCGCGGAAAGGGTCGGGGTAAGCGCGGTCTCGGTGCTGACCCCCTTCTTCATCACGCCCAACGACGAGGAACTCTACAGGCACTACACCGCGATTGCCGATGCGACATCGCTACCTGTGATCCTCTACACTAACCCCGGTCGCACGGGCGGTGTGAACCTCTCCATCAATCTGGTTACGAGGCTGTCCGAGCATCCGAACATCGTCGGCATCAAGGATTCCAGCGGTGATCTCAGCCAGACCATGGCCTACATCGAGAACACCGGCGACGACTTCATCGTCCTACTGGGCAGAGACACCCTGATCTACGCAGGGCTGCTGCACGGGGCCAAGGGGTCGATCACAGCCACAGCCAACGCGGCACCGGAGCTCGTTGTCTCCATCTACGACGCCTTCATTCAGGGCAACCTGGACGCAGCACTGACCGCCCAACAGCGCTTGGTCCCGCTGCGTCAGGCCTTCGGTCTCGGTACCTTCCCCGTGGTCGTGAAGGAAGCGCTCTCGATCCTCGGAATCCCCGCCGGCCCGGCGCGTGGTCCGGTCGGCCCTATGGCGCCTGAGCAACGCGAGAAACTCGTGGCCGTGCTCACAGCAATACACGGCCCGCTGAAAGCGGCGATGTAGACGGCGAAACACAGAACAGCTATATTGAAGAGCGCGCTCGTGGCCGGGCGCGCTCTTCAATTCACCTCATCAAGCCAGACAGAAAGCCGTTGCGTAACACATCACGTCAACCGGCCATCAACTCCGCAACCCAGCCGATGCTCAGTTCATGCAGCTTGGCCGGCGTGGGATAGCCCTGCGCATCCCATCCGACCATCTGATAGTAGAGCGCTTTCGCCGTCTCGAATTCCTCATCGGTCACCGCCACACCGTCGCTGGCGCCGCCCGTCAACGGGACCGTCAGCTTCCGGGGCAGTGTATCGGCCTCAGCCCCCACACCCTCACGCGCATTGAAGGCCCGCAGCAGATTCAGGCGGCGCTCTCCAACCTTCATCATCTCCCACAGATTCACATTCCAGCCCGTGATTGCGCGCAGCGCAGCCACCCATTGGTCCAGATCGTAAAGCTGCCAGGCGGGGCCGTAGACAAACTTGCACACGCAGACCGCATCCACGCAGCTGATGAGCCGTTGCGAATAAACCGCATAGCGCACCATCTCGGGATCCAGCACAGTTGGTGGGACTGGATCCAACAGATCCAGCGGGGCAACGCCGTCGGCAAAACGCGTGTACGAAGTCCCGTGTTCCGAGACGGTGTGATCCGCCCCGCCCGGATTGACGGCGTAGAGCAGCGCCATCTCACGCTTCACTTGCGGCATGTGCGCCGGCAGCTCACGTCCCTTGACCGCCACCACCAGATCCTGGCCCACACCGAGGAGCTCAGCCGCCCGCGCCGAACCTTCGCCCAAGATCTTGCCCAAGCCCTGGCGCTCGCCAATCATCTCGACCATCGCCACCATAGCAGCCGCGTCCCCAAACCGCAGCGAGAACCCCCCGGCGTCGGCCTCAGAGATCAGACCGTGCTCGAAGCAATCCATCGCCCAGGCAATCGTGGCGCCACATGTGATGGTGTCCATGCCATAGGCATTGCAGAGCTGATTCGCGCGGGCGATCGCAGCCAGATCTGAGACATCACAGTAGGACCCAAGCGCTGCAAGGG
>JAGHDT010000117.1 GCA_021159805.1 Anaerolineae bacterium | reverse complement strand
GGGGAGGGCGTGGGTCAGGGGGATGGCGGCCGGGCGAGCCGTGGCGCGAGGAAGACCGCGGCGCTTGTTGGTCGCGACGGCGACAACGAGAAGCCCCTGCTGATCTGGCACCCCGCGGCTTACCCTGAGGCGCCTGGTGTTGATGATCGTGTGGTGTTTGAGGGAGTGTGTGACGCGCTGAGTTCGGTCTGCGGGGCCGCGGAAGGGGTCGGCGTGAACGTGGCTGTGGAGATCACCCGTGCCGGCAGTGTCGGCAGTGCAGAGCGCTATCTGCGTGTCAAGGATCACGTCGGATCGGAGGCCCTGCGGGTCTGTATGGATGCGGCGAACTTCACGCCCGATCGCACGCCGCTGGAGCGCGCTGTGCGGATGCTTGCACCCGACACCGTGATTGTCCACGGAAAGGATGTGCGCTTTGACGAGACGGGCAAGGTGTCAGACTACGGACCGACAGGGTCTGGTACATTGGATTACCCGGCCTACGTGCGTTACGCTAAGGCGTACACGAATGTGCCGTACTTCGTGCTTGAGTACTACCGGTCGCGTGATGACCTACTGAGGGCGCGTGATATCGTCCGGCAGAGCCTCTAGGCCTGTGGGGTGGTGCCGTTGGAAGGAGGCGTAGGCTCATGAACAGATGTGCGTGGGCAGGCGATGATCCACTTATGATCGACTACCACTACCGTGAGTGGGGTGTGCCGGTTCACGATGATCAACAGCTCTTTGAGTTCCTGATCCTCGAGGGCGCTCAGGCTGGCCTGAGTTGGTCCACGATCCTCAAGAAGCGTGAGAACTACCGACGGGCCTTCTGTGATTTTGACCCGACGGTCGTAGCGCGCTTCGACGACCAGGACCGGGCGCGGCTGATGGCGGATGCCGGGATTGTCCGCAACCGGCTGAAGATCCGGTCCGCCATAGAGAACGCCAAGGTCTTTCTTCAGGTACAGCAGGAGTTCGGGAGCTTTGACGCCTACGTCTGGCAGTTTGTCAACGGTGCGCCGATTCAGAACCGCTGGGAGACGTTGGTTGATGTGCCGGCCCAGACCCCTGAGTCGGTTCAGATGAGCAAGGCGCTGAAGAAACCAGGATTCCGCTTCGTCGGGCCGACGATCTGCTATGCGTTTATGCAGGCAGTCGGGATGGTCAACGACCACGTGGTTGGGTGTTTCCGGCATGCGGACTTGCGCAGCGAAGGCGATTTGGGGAGTATCGCGTGAGCCTGATCCTGGTCTGTCGGGATGACAACGATCTGTGCCAGCTTCTGGATCACAGTGGTGTGGTTCACCGGCGGGTGACGAGCACGCATAAGGCGGTGGCGGGCGCTGAGCCGGGCGACGGTGTTCTGGTTCTGGCCGATGGGTATCCGGATGCAACCACACAGCTTGATGCGGCCTTCTATGCCTCAGCAGCTGCCAAGGGGCTGAGGCTGTATGTTGAGTATCCCTCCTTCGTCCCGGAGCTGGCTGTCGGGGCTGGACGTGAGATTGAGTGGGAGCGGGCAGTTGTGGCTTCGGATGTATTCTCCCCCGCGGTGAATCAGATGCGAATCCTGATGATTCACGGCTGCCGCTTCCTCGATGTGGCGTCGAAGAGTTCGCACCTGGTTCTGGCGCGTGTGGCCGGCTTCGACACAGCGCTGTATGGCTTACCCGAGCACTCAGCCCCGGTGCTGTTCGAGCACCCGCGGGGTGATATTCTGGTGGCTACGACAAAGCTCAGCCAGTTTGTCACCGGCCGCTACGCACCTGCTGATGCGTGGCAGGTTGTCTGGTGCTGGATTCTCCAATGGGCGTGCCCTGATATCGCGGTGCCGGAGCTGACGGTGATGCCGGTGGTGCGACCGACGTATGCGGCGGATGAAGCTCTGCAGGACGATGCAGAGCTGGATGCCGCTCAGCGCGGGGTGTCGTGGTTCCGGAATGCAAAGCTCTTCATCCACCCTGCGTGGCAGGACGAGGCCGGGCGTCGCGTGGCGACGTATCCGGATGGCACCGGTCCCGGTCCGGACGCCGGCTGGCCGTGCGGGGATGGGTCCTGCGGTATGATCGAGGGCGCCAGTTCGCGTATTCATTCGGACGGCACACAGGACTGGCGATATTTCGTGCGCGCGGACTGCGTCGGTGAGGCCTCAATGGCGCTGGCTTCCGCGTGGGCGCTGTCCGGGGATGCCGGTGCTGGGGAGATCGCGGCCAACCTCAACGATTTCATCTACACGCACTCCGTATGCGCTAAGGGCCCGCGAGCGAACCCCACCAGTCCATCCTACGGACTGATTTCGTGGACCACCACGCCACCTGCGGACGGCGTCTATTACGGTGATGACAACGCCCGCGCGATGCTGGGCACGATTGCCGCGTCGGCGTTTCTGGAAACCAACCGCTGGGATGAGCCTCTACTGCGCTGCTTGTTCGCGAACTTGCGCACGACCGGGCCTCTCGGGTTCCGCGGTGGGCGCCTCGAAGAGGCCGGCCTGCAGAAGAGAGGCTGGCGCCACTACTGGGAGACCGAGCGTATACACTATGCGCCGCACTACGAATCGTGGTTGTGGGCTTGCTACCTGTGGGCCTACCGGCATACGCGGTTTGAGCCCTTCTTGGCGAGGGCGACTACCGGCATTCGCATGACGATGGCGGCTTACCCGGACGAGTGGCATTGGACCAATGGTATCCAGCAGGAGCGCGCGCGGATGCTGCTGCCGCTGGCGTGGCTCGTGCGCGTTGACGACACCGCCACACACCGCGGTTGGCTGCGCCGGATCGCAGAGGAGCTGCTCAGGCGGCAGGATGCGTGTGGTGC
>JAGHDT010000121.1 GCA_021159805.1 Anaerolineae bacterium | reverse complement strand
GAAACCACCCTCTGCCGGCCCAAAGCCCTTCACGGGATCCCGATCGCGGCTTTGGGCCGTTCTTCGCGCTGCATTTTCATGCTTGCGTGGTGTCCGCTGGCGGACATGGTGTCCACTTCGAAAATAACCCAGCAGAGCCCTGACCCCGCGCGCTGAGAAGCGCGTCACCCTCCCACCTCCGTCCGCGGACGGCGCCTCCGCGGACGGAGGTGGGAGAGGGGACCGGAGGCGCGGCCCCGGAAACCACCCTCTCCCATCCGCCCTTCTCCAACGTCTGAGTATGTCGTTCCAGGACTCGCATGGTTCGCTTCCTCCCTCATAACAGCCTGTTCAAGTAACTCGATTTGTGCCAACAGCTTATGGAGCCCCAGAAAACGCTGCCCGACGGCGGCTCCGCCAAGCGCCGTCGGGCAGCCTATGCTACTCTCGACCCTATCCCATCGGCGGGATCGCACCGATCTGCTACAGCTAGAGCCGTGGCGTGAGGCAGTCCACCGCCAGGTGATGTGTTTTCTGGCCGAGAGCGGTCAGAGAGGCGCCGCCCTGGTGCAGTACGAGGTTTGCTGCAGGGAGCTGAGAGTAGAATTTGGCGCGCCGCCTTCAGCGGAGACGGTATCTCTGTATCTGCGGATCCGAGACGGTGGGGCCGAGGGCCCGGAACACCACCCTGGGCATTGAGGTCAGAGTAATGGCGGGCGCAAGAGTATCCACCTTGCGCCCAGTCGGACAGCTATCATGACCGGGTGTCGCACAGCAGGCAGCCAATATCCTACACACCCTCCGGGTTCACCAGGTCGAAGCTGACACCGTCCACCGTCACGATGGCCGAGACAAGCGCCCGTGCCACGTTTCCACCACCAGAACGACCACGTCGTGTACAGCGTTGCCGGTGTGCTTGCTCAGACCCGCCGTCCGGTTCACGGTTGACCCGTCGGGCAAGCCTAACGTATAGGAATCGGAGCCATAGTCGTTGACCCTTCGATACCCATTCACAAGCACAGAGCGCACCTCGATATTGTTGCCTGAGCCTCCCAGGCAGCCTACGCAACTAATGCGACCACTCCAGAGGCAGCCCTTACCCAGTTATTGGCGATAGCGGCACCCGTACCAGGTTGCCATCTTCGTCCTCGCGTATGTGATAGAGGTACTCCAAGCTTTCGACGCGATCAATAAAGAGGACACCGTCGAGGTGATCGAGCTCGTGGTGGACCACCACCGCGTCAAATCCCTCAAAGACCCTGTCAAAAGCCCGGCCTGCCTCGTCCAGACCGACAACCCGCAGGTAGTGAGGCCGTATGGTTTCACCGTAGAGACCGGGAAGGCTCAGACAGCCATCGAAGTCCCGCTTCTCATCTCTGGCCTCTATGATCTCGGGGTTGATGAGAGGCAGTGGGGGACCAGGCACACGTTCGCTGTCCGGTCCCCCGCCCAGGCGCACCACGACGACACGACTGTGCGCGCCGATCTGAGGGGCCGCCAAACCAATCCCCTCAGGATGCGCGTTCAACGTGTCCACAAGATCCTGCGCCACCCTCGTGACCCGCCGGTTGACGTGGTTCACCGAGTCACACTTCCTGCGCAGAATCTCCTTGCCTTCAGGATATATGACGATCTCCCTCACAGCCATTGTTCACTCCGCTACACGACCAGTGCCACGGATAGAGCGCCCACATACGGGTCAGCTCATCCTTCTCACAACGTATGTCGGGGTAACGCTTGACCCCGTCGTCACATAGGACCCGCCGTCTTCCCCCCCCGCGACCACCCGGCTCACAAGGGCGAATGGCACGCCGAGAGCCTCCGAATCAGCACTGGCGGCATCGATTTGACCAGACGGCAAGGTCACCGCCAGAGTTCCCGAGGAGATCATCCGCAACGGATCGAATTGAAATGCCCCTACGGAGCGCAAGACGACGGACTGGATGGGCAGCCGGTCATAGGCCACCTCAATGCCCACATTGGAGATGGGTCTACCTCATCCCATCCCTATGCCGGCTACCGGTGTACCACAGTTGGGACACCGGCCATCCGATTGGACGTGGTTTTCTAGAATCCGATAGCCGGAGCGGCGGATCAGCATATGTCCGCACGCGTGACACACGGTATTGGCCTCACCCGGTGTATTGCCCACGTAGACGTACCGTAGCCCAGCCTCCAGGCCGATCTCCCGTGCTCGGCGCAGCGTCTCAACAGGCGTTGGGGGTACATCGTTCATCTGGTAGGCTGGGAAGAAGCGGCTGATGTGCCAGGGCGTCTCTACTCCCAGCTCATTGGCCACGAAATCCGCTGCGTCCTTCAGTTCTCCGTCATCATCGTTGATATCGGGGATGACGAGTGTGGTCACCTCCAGCCAGATTCCCAGCCGTTTCATCACTTTCATCGTGTCCAGCACCGGCTGCAGCCGCGCCCCAACGTACCTGCGGTAGGTCTCGTCTCGGAATGCCTTCAGATCCACATTCGCCGCATCCAGGTAGGGATGAAAGGTCTCCAGCATCTCCTCGGTCATGTAGCCGTTCGTCACATAAATGTTGGCCAGACCGGCCTCGTGAGCCAGGCGCGCCGTATCATAGGCGTACTCGAAGAAGATGGTCGGCTCGGTGTATGTATAGGCGATGCTGTGGCAACCGGATTTCTCAGCCGTGGAAACGATGTACTCGGGACTGGCTTCTTCACCACTGACAAGATGCCGCTCGCGGACCATCTGGGAGATATCCCAGTTTTGGCACCAACGGCAGCGGAAGTTGCAGCCCACGGTTGCGATAGAATAGGCGCGGCTGCCGGGGTAGAAGTGTAAGAGCGGCTTCTTTTCGACAGGATCCACATGCTGGGTGATGGCACGCCCGTACACCAGAGTGTAGAGGGTCCCACCCCGATTCTCCCGCACCTGGCAGACGCCCTTTTTGCCGTCAGAGATGACGCAGCGATGCGCGCAAAGGCCGCAGCGGACCTTGCCCTCCGGTAGACGCTCGTACAACATAGCCTCTTTCATCGTGCCACCTCAATCTTGTTCCTCGCTGTGCTTATTGAGCCTTCTCAGGAAGAACCGGTGCCCTCCGTATTCCGTCTCGACAAGCCGGTCCTGTGCTACCAGTTGATGGACGGTGGACCAATCCGCCCGAGCTTTACCCAGGAACTCATCAACCGCATCTTCCCGCATAGGGTGGACTGCGGTGATGCTCAGCAAATCTTGCTCAACGTTTCCCGTGAACGCGAAGGCGTTGCCTTCATAGCCGATCAGATACTCCACGTGCTCCAGCCCTTCACCTAGCACCTGATAGGCACGATTGATGACGTCCTCATCCGGTGGCTGTGCCCATTCCTCAGCCGGAGGCCGGGTAGGGATGGCCAAATAGGCGACATCGGGTCTCAGGCGAGCCAGGAACTCAGCCACTTCTCGAAGATGATCTTCACCATCGTTGAGGCCCCTGACAAGCATCGTCTCCGTCACCAACTTGCCGCTGTAGCTTTCGGCAAACTGGAGCATTCCCTCTTGGATAGCTGCCAGCCGCAACGTCTTGTGAGGCCGATCGACCCGGCGCCAGATCTGCTCCGACGCGGCATCGACCTTCAGAGAGACCCAATCGACCTTTGCGAGACCCGCCCTGACATCCTCGCGCGAGACAAGCGAACCATTCGTGATCACGGCGATCCTGATGCCCAACGGCTGCAGTAGCTCGATCTCATGTCCGAGGTTGACGTCCAGCGTGGGCTCTCCATCGGACACGAAGGTAAGGTAGTCGATGCGCTCCCCCGACTCTCTTGCTTTTGCGCTTCTTTCCTGAACTGCCCGAAGAATCTCCTTTGGTTCGTAGAAGGCCCGACGTCTCACCTGCATCTCTTTGGTGCGCCCTAACTGGCAATAGACACAAGAATAGGTGCATTTCTTAGGCGGTATGTTGTTGATACCCAGGCTCCGCCCCAATCCTCTGGACGGGACCGGTCCGAAAGCGATCATGTCTCAACCTCCTTGATGGGTTCCCTACAGACTGCAAACGATCTGATTGTAGCGCGTCACAAAGATCTTGTTCTCTTCGCGTGTGCTCACCGACACTCTGATGTATCCTAGTGGCAGCTGGTTTGACATGTCAGAGACCCATACGTCGAGCTCTCTCAGCCGCTGCGCCATATCGGGAACTTGCGCCTTCACGAGCAGGAAATTGGCATTGCTAGGATAGACGCAGGCTCCTGATG
>JAGHDT010000467.1 GCA_021159805.1 Anaerolineae bacterium | reverse complement strand
TCGCGAGATCCGCGGCCTGGACATCAATGGGGCCTACCTGCAGTTCGAAGAATGGGATATTCGCTGGCACGAGTACCAGATCGACAACACCACGGCCAATCCCGTGATCCTTCTCGTCGAGCACGCGAGGACGTCGCATCACGAGCTGTTCGACACCCCCGAACCCACCGAACGCACGGCCGATCAACTACGTTTCGAGATGAAGGTTCCCCCCCAGAGCGAGGTGACCCTCACGGTTCACGAGCGCCGGCTCACCCAGCGTCGCGAAGAGATCCAGCGACAGTCCTTCGACGGCCTCCAGGAGTACCTCCAGCAGGGATTGCTCAAACAGCGCGAGATGTCGCAGCTCACCCAGCTGCTCACGCTCTGGGAAAGCGTCGCCGAGAACGAGCAGCACCTCGCTCGGGTGAAAAAGGCTCGCGGCAAGATCTACAAAGCACAGCAGCAGGTACAGGGCAACATGAAAGCGCTGGGACAGACGGGCAAGGAGGGCACGTTGCGCGCTCGCTACGTTGCACAGTTGGAAACCACCGAAGAACAACTTCGCGCCCTGGAACTGCAGGAGGCTCAGGCCAAAGGCGAGATCAAGCGCATCAAGGGTGAGATAGACACGCTGCTGAAGCGGATATCCTGACAAGTTTGAGGACCTTCGGGCTCTGCCTTATCACGCAGATGCTGTCGTTGATCAGCAGGGCCCAAAGGTCTCGTGGCGACAGCGATCGCTTCTCGCACACGGGCATCATCGAGCAATAGCCACAGGGATCTGGGCGTGCGCCTAGTAACCGGCGTTCACGTAGTCAGGATCAGCATTCAGGCCATGGCCCAACTCAGCAAGCCGTCGCCGGAAATGCCGCATCGGCTCTGCGTACGCAGGATCGCCGGCCGCGCTCAACCGCTCTCCAGGATCCTGCGCCAGATCGAAGAGCACCTCGGGGATGCCCTCTCCGTAGTATTGGTACTTCAGATCGTCTTGCTTGATCATCACGTGCTCGCGCCCCATCTGCGACACCGCTTCATTGCGCCAACCTGCCGCAGTGCCCTCGAGCAGAGGCACGAGGCTCCGGCTATCAAGGCCCGGGGGAAGCTCAATACCGGCCAGGTCGCAGAGCGTGGCATACAGGTCACAGAGGCTGACGTTCTCGTCAATGACGCGTCCTCCCGTGAATCGCTTCGGCCAGCGGATGATCAGTGGCACCCGCACGCTGCCCTCGTAGAAACGGGTCTTCTCCCAAATACCGTGTTCGCCCAGCATCTCGCCGTGGTCGCTCGTGTAAATGATAACCCAATCGTCCAGGTCCTGTCCGAGCTCCTCTAGCCGCGACAGCACGCGCCCGTAGTAAGTGTCGACGGTTGTCGTCATACCGTAGTAAGCCGTCGTCGCGCGCCGGATAGCCTCCTCGGACACGTGAACCGGCCGATTCTGCTGGCTGAGCGAGAGCACGGGATGGTCGCAAGGCTCCTCAACGTAGATGGGCACACGGTGATAGTAGGTGTCCCATTGTGCCTGATCCGTGAAGAAGGGATAGTGCGGCTGCAAGAGGCTCAGCTTGTGCAGCAGGGGACGATGATACCCCGGGCGATGGTATTCCGGGTCCTCGAAGTAGCGATTGATGAAGTCCATCGTCGCCGTGAACGCGCGACGGTCAAACTGCTGGTATGGGCCATCGGCGACACGGGCCTCCTCCAGTTCCCGCTGGTTCGACCACTTTCCTGCGCCTGCCGGCGGCGTGTACCGCGCGAATTCCGACTCAATGCTATCCTCGATGTAGGCGTCGCTGATCTCGGCATCGGGCGCGATCCGCGTTCGCCAGCCCTGCATCTGATCCGGCCCTATGTGATGGAGTTTGCCGCTGGCCACGGTGGTATAGGCGTGGCGCGAGAACTCCCGCGCAAACGTGCGATAGCCCGGTACCAGATCGATCCAGCCCTCGCAGTTGCACGTCTTCGGCAATTGGCCCGACATCAGACACTGCCGCGCGGGTATGCAGATTGGCGACGGCGTGTACGCATTCCGAAAGACGACGCCGGTCCGCGCCAGTTCGTCCAGCGTCGGTGTGCGAACGACGCCATCGCCTGCGAAGCCGGCGACATCCGCACGGTGTTGGTCACTCATAAGAAAGAGGATGTTGGGGCGCTTGTTCATGGCTGTCTCTCCTTTGGCGCGTCAACGCGCGCTGCAGTGAGCCACACAGGCGGCCAGCTAGGCACACAGCGACACAGATAGTCTAAAGTGTAGCACCCCACGGGTGGCCCGCAAGAGAGCCCACCAGAAGCGTACGCACCCAAGCAACACCCGAATGTCAAACATGGTTCGGAGTGAGCTGTGCAGGCGCAGCACACGACAGAGCAGCCGAGCGAAAAGCCTTGTGGAGCTGCAGCGCAGCCGCCAGGGCCTGCGAGTCCATCGGCTTCAGGCTTCCTCACTGACCTGGGTGGCAACCCAGCCTGGGCACGGGCACCGCTCGGAGTGGTAGCTCGCGCGCCCTGTGTCTGCGATGCGACCATCAGGGGGGCATTTCATCTTTGGGACACCAGCCAGATGCGCTTCTCCCAAGCTTGACCGCAGGACCGAGACCTGGTCCCTGGGGGTACGTC
>JAGHDT010000462.1 GCA_021159805.1 Anaerolineae bacterium | reverse complement strand
GTTTGATGCCCGGACGCCAGATCACGCGGTTGTGGTAGATATCGGCCCTGTACCGGCCGTTGGGGACATTCTCGCGGTAGCCGCCATCGTGGAGCAATGCGGCACCTTGGTCCACAAGCATAACGATGGCATTTTCGTCGGCGTGTCCATGATGCATCTTCTCGGCCGAGACTGCGAGTGTGGTGCGCAGATAGCGCCTGGGAATGTAACCATATCCCAGCTCATCGCGGTAGTTGAGCAGCATGTAGGTAGAGTGCGGTTCCCAGCCATCGCGGAAGAGGATTTTCTTCCCGACCAGATCGTCCAAGAGCTCTTCGCTCCGCCAATCGGGACACACACTCGGGATGGTATCGTCAGCCCACTTGTGGGCCTGGATGCAGAGCAGAGCGTGGCCCACAGAGGGAGGGCCGGATGCCACGATCCGCTCGAACATCCGGTCCGCAATGTACTTCAGGTTCGGATCCTGATAGACGGCGGCGGCTCTTTCGAAGCAGGGCAAGAGGCGCTCCGCACCGCCTCCCCAATTGCAGTCGCCGAAATCCGGGAAAGTGTTCAATGAGGTCAGCATATGGGCGAAGTAAGTCACGTAGTATTGGGTGACCGGTGATTTAAAGAGGTCAGGACGGTCTGCGATCTCAGCATAAGTGAAGAGCGCCAACATCCAGATCGCGTGGTAGCCCATCGCGTCCTCAATTGACCAACGACCCCAGCTATCGTCCGCCAGTTGTGCTGAGATCGCCCTCCAGCCGTCTGCCTCCGCGTGATCCGGGAAAGCACGAGCGGCCAAAGCCATGCTGAGTGCACGCAGCATAGCACGGTTGTGGGCGCCCCATTCAGGGAAATGGAAGAGGGTGTGTAGGCTGTCCGCGACGATGGACGTCACGGCCTCGTGGTCGGCGGAGCTAAAGACGCCACTGTCACGCACCCGCTCGTAGGCCGGAATGTAGTTCGGTGGGACGAACAGCCCATCCATCGGCGGAACGGCGCGCTGATACTCGGGATGACGCGCGGCTATCTCTGCGGGGAAAATCTCGGCCAATTCGCGCGGCAGCAGCAAGGCCGTGCGCGCCTCGTGTGCATAGCGCAGATCGCCCGTCTGCTGGTAGAGGAACGCTTCGATGGCTGCGGTCGCGGCCGGGGCTCCACAGGCGGCGTAGCCAAAGAGAGCGTTGTCCGGGTCGAATCCCTTCCGCCAGCTCGCTATGCCACGGCTGAGGTAGCCCTCCATATCGCGTCCCGCCTCGCGAATGTAGTCCAGATAGGCTTCCTTTCGCGGCATCGGTTTCTACTCCTGCGTCGTCCGATAGGCGGCGGTTGGTGAGAAGTCAGGCATCAGGGGGACACCCATATCCAGTCTCAGGTCGCCAAATCTGAGGGTCAGGTACATATAGTCGAAGATGTTCTTGAAGACGTCGTACTCTTCAGGGGGAATGCCCTGCCCATAGAGGGTGTATTGCCGGCTTCCCAGGTAGAGCACGCGCAGTCGTCGCTTGCAGAGAGCCTCCTCCAGCGTGAACGTGATGAGGAAATCAAAACCGACAGCTTTCTCTTTGGTGATCTCCTGTTCAGAGAGGATCCGGCAGTTCGGAAGGTCCGCGAGACCCTCTTTGATGCCGTCATAGAGTGCCGGTCGATCTGCCTCGGTGATGTCGGTGTCCAGTGCGCCGATGTCCGTGACGGACACGTAGAAGCCTGTTCGGGGGTCCTCTTCGGGATAGTAGACAACACCGTGGGGGGCTGCCAAGTCGGCTTGGTGCCAGTTGAGGGGATGCCAAAACGAGAAGTTGAAAACAGAGTCGTGATGAATCTTCTGACCGCGGATGAGGGTGCGTGAGTTGCCCAAGTTGACTGACTCCTTTGTGCACGAAGAGAACCATCACGGTGTTGCAGAGGCGGCCTATCGGGCGCAGCCGCGCCACAAGAAGCATAGAGATCATAATAGCACACTTCTTGTGACGGCGCAACTGCTCGGCCAAACGGACCGCCCCTCAGAACGCGGCAGAATCAGCGTCACCCACGATGGAGATGCCGTATTCCCCGGCGTTCCCAGCCGGATTCGCTGATTCTGCCATTCTCTATTCTTCTCTCCCTACCGATCCAGAGCTTCGATTGCTTCGTAGTCCTGCGGCTCGAGTTCCCAGTCGAAGATGTCCATGTTGTCGGCGAGGTGGTTGGGATTGGTTGATTTCGGGATCACGACCACGCCCTTGCTCACCAGCCATCTGAGCACGATCTGTGCGAAGGAGCGATCGTATTTGGAGGCGATACGCATCAGTTTGCGGTCGCCGACCAGGCTGCCGTTTCCGAAGGGGGAGTAGGCGGTGACGACGATGCCGTGATCGTTGCAGTAGGCCAGCAGGTCTCGTTGGTTGTTGTAGGGGTGGAATTTCACCTGGTTCACCGATATCGGTACCTTGGTCACCTGCTGGGCTTCCTGAAGATCGCGTATTGTGAAGTTGCTCGCGCCGATGCTGCGAACCTTGCCCTGCTGGACCCACTCGGCCATAGCTGCCAGTGTCTCGGCGATGGGGACCTGCCTGTTGGGCCAATGGATCAGCAGGAGGTCGAGATGGTCGATGCCGAGCTCCGAGAGCGCCCGATTGCCCATCTTCAGCAGGTCATCGTGGTGCAGATCGGCTCGCCAGACCTTGGAGGTGATGAAGATTCCGTCTGTATCCGTGCCCTGCAGGGCTTGCCGGATTGCCTGGTGGTTGCCGTACACATCGGCGGTGTCGATGTGATCATAGCCCAGTTTCAGCGCCGTACGCACGGTTTTGGTGCATGTGCTGCCTCTCAACTGCCAGGTGCCCAGCCCCAGCGCGGGCATCTTGTAGCCGGAGGCCAGCTCGAAGTATTGCATAGTTGTTCCTCCTCTGCGTTTTCTTGCCCGGCGAGCCGGCGGTTGTTGTGAGACTGATTGTACATCGTCAGTGGTGCTCGAGCAACAGGGGCGGGCCGAGTTTGTCAAACAGAAGCTGCGGTCACGTCAGGGGGGCCTGTATATCGCTCATCCCGTAGCGCGCCCGACTCGGGCACGCACCTGTCTTTCCCGGTCGAGATGCCGCGAACCCCGTTGGTGGCGCGGCAGCTGACCGCGCCTAGCCCAGTGTCGCAAACTCCGTTCGCTGGATGATCTCATCCTGGAGCGCGCGATCGAGTTCGGTGAAGTAGGCGCTGTAACCCGCGACGCGGACCACCAGGTGGCGATAGGCCTCGGGCATCGTCTGGGCCGCCTGCAGCATCTCGGTGGAGACGATGTTGAACTGCACGTGGGGGATCTTCAATCGGCAGAAGGTCCGTAGCAACGCGACAAACATCTCCAGGCCCTCCCGTCCCTGCAGTAGGTCGGGCAGGAACTTCATATTGAGCAACGTGCCGTTGAACGCCAGCTTGAGGTTGAGTTTGCTCACCGACTGAAGGACCGCAGTGGGGCCCTTGCGATCCCGGCCCGCGGAGGGCGAGAGCCCGCCGTCGGCGAGAGGGGTGCCTGCATGCCGACCGTCGGGCGTTGCGCCGACGTGGGTTCCCATCGGCACGTGGCTGGAGACGGTGTAGAAGCCCGGCTGGTAGCTCCCGCCGCGCACGTTCAGGTGTTGAGCCACGACCTTGCTGTAGTGGTCGGCCCATTTGGCCGCGAGGTCATCGACAGCGGGGTCGTCATTGCCGTATTTGGGCGCGCAGTTGAGCAGCCGTTGGCGCAACGGTTCGTTTTCCGCATAATCGTCACGAAGTGCCGCCAGCAATTCCTCGGCGGAGAGCCAGTGCTCTTCGAAGATGGCCTGTCTCACTGCTGCCAGGCTATCGCCCACGTTGGCCACCTGCACACCCTGGACACCGGAGAAGTTGTAGCGGGCGCCGCCAGCCGTCACGTCGGTGCCTGTGGCGATGCAGTCCTCGATGACGGAGGAGAGAAGAGGGGAGGGGACCACCTCGGCGTGGAGCTGATCCACGATGTTGCAGCCCTTTGCCATCAGTGCCACAAAATGAGCCAACTGCCGCTCGTAGGCAGTCTCCAGCTCGGCGTAGCTCGCCATCTGGTCCAGTCGCGAGGTCGCTAGACCCAGCTGTTCGTTGGTCTGCGGGTCGCGGCCGCCGAAGAGCGTGAGCTCCAGCACCCGCACCATATTGAACATTGAGGCGTCGCTCCAGCCCAAGGCTTGGCCCGGTGTCGACAGCTCGACGCAGCCGACGACGGCGTAGTCCTGGGCCGCTTCCGGCGCTATGCCGCGGCGGATCTGTCCCGGAACGATCACCTCGTCGTTGAAGACCTGGGGCATGCCGCTGCCCCGACTGATAACGTAGGCGGCTGCCTCCAGGAAGCGCTGGGGGCTTCCTGCGTGGATGCGGACCGAAAGGTTGGGCTGGGTCAGGCCCAGATCGGCCTGCGCGCGCAGGCACATATAGCTGAGGACGTTGGTGGCATCCCCGCCACCGGCATATTGGCCGCCGATAACGATGTTGAAGCCGATGGGGAAGCCGGCGAAGTAGCGCGCGCTCTCGCTGCTGCGCAGCAGCACCACCTCGCTGAACTTGAGCCAGAGACGCTCGATCAGTCTCTGTGCCTTCGCTAGGGTCAGGTGCCCTGTCGCCAGATCACGTTCGGGGTAAGGCAGCATGGTCTGGTCGAAGCGCCCCGGCGAGAAGCTGCTGGCGTTGGACTCCATCTGCAGG
>JAGHDT010000543.1 GCA_021159805.1 Anaerolineae bacterium | reverse complement strand
GTGTTTACGGATGCCTTGGAGGAGAGACAGGTGTGAAGCTGCCGGCAATCACCAAACGATCGCAATTGTGAGAGACGTGTCTTTATAGTGCCCCCCAGAAACTGGACCACATGCTAAGTGAGAGTAAAGTACAAATTCAAGAGTATGTGGAGGATAGAATGAGCGTGAAACGCCGACGACATAGTGCAGTATACAAGTTCGAAGTGGCCTTGGAAGCCGCCAAAGGCGACAAGACCCTGAGTCAGCTGGCTGAGCAGTTCCAGCTACATCCCGGCCAGATCAGCGAATGGAAACGCCAATTGCTGGACGA
Organism: Anaerolineae bacterium; assembly: GCA_021159805.1. GTDB lineage: Bacteria > Chloroflexota > Anaerolineae > B4-G1 > SLSP01 > PWVB01. The sequence continues at coordinate 6,396 of JAGHDT010000543.1, read as the reverse complement.
TGGAGCCAGTGTGTTTCAAAACAGCAGAACTCAGAAGCAACGGCAACAGGCCGCCCAGGAGGCTGAGTTGTACGAGCAGATCGGGCGCCTTAAGATGGAGCTGGAGTGGCTAAAAAAAAAGTTCACACCACTCGATCGAGGTTAAGCGCGCCATGATCGAGCCACGGAACCCTGAGCTAAGCGTACGCCGGCAGTGTGAGCTGCTAGGGCTGAACCGTACGACGCTCTACTACACACCGGGCCAGGAAAGAGCTCTGAACCTGGAGCTGATGCGGCTGATCGATGTCCAGTACCTTAAGACGCCGTTTTATGGTTACCGGCGGATGACCGTCTGCCTGTGTGAGCAAGGCTATGCGGTCAATCCCAAGCGCGTCCGGCGGCTAATGCACAGTGTGATGGGCATCCAAGCTCTGTATCCCAAGCCTCACACGACAGTGGCGAACGCGGAGCACCGAATCTATCCGTACCTGCTGCGCAGTTTGGCGATCACGCATCCCAATCAAGTGTGGAGTACCGACATCACCTACATTCCGATGCAGCGCGGCTTCATGTATCTGGTGGCCGTCATCGACTGGTACAGCCGCTACGTTGTGGCGTGGCAGCTTTCCAACTCTCTGGAGGGACGCTTCTGCTTGGAAGCCCTGGACCAGGCCCTGTCCCACGGATGCCCCGAGATCTTCAACACTGACCAAGGGGTGCAGTTCACTGCCAAAGCTTTCACGGGACGTCTGGAAGGAGCCGGAATCCGGGTCAGCATGGATGGACGCGGTCGTGCTCTGGACAACATCTTCATCGAGCGCTTCTGGCGCTCGCTCAAGTACGAAGACATCTACCTACGCGACTACGCTACTGTGCCCGATTTGGAGGCCGGACTCCAACGCTACTTCGCCTTCTACAATCACGAACGGCCGCATCAGAGCCTGAACTACGCGGTTCCTGGTAAGGTTCATCAAGGTATAGCAACCTTGGTCTGTTAAGATGAAACTCTCACTTATTTTACCTCTTTCGTGGTACAACACATGGGGGGCACCTAAGGTTGGACAATGGAAACCGTACCGATTGTAGAATAATGGGTGGAAGGTTCTGAGGCCCAGCGGACCTACAGATTCGTAGTCGATGTCGCTGTTGACATCTTCTTGAATGGGCAGAAGAGCAGTCTGGACGAGCTTCACGTCGGAGATAGGGCCGCAGTGGAATACCGGACAGTCCAGGAAAGCCAGGAGGTCATCTATCCGGATACTTTCAGGGCAAGCCAAATCCCAAGTACGGCTGGATTGGAGGAGTGAATATGGATTGGCAGAATGTAGTTGTCACCGGCGCCAGCAGGGGCGTGGGAGAGGTCTTGGTCCGGCGGTTGGCTGCGCAGGGAAAGAAGGTTTTTGCCTTTGCCCGAAGTGAAGACAAGCTGCGCGCGCTGGAGAAGCAAAGCGGGGGAGCCATCGTGGCTCTGCCGCTCGACGTCAGGTCACCATCACAGATCGCTGCCGCGTACGAGCGCATCGAGCGTGAGTTCGGGCCGATCGACGTGCTCGTCAACAACGCGGGCGTGTTTCAGACGCACGACTTTTGGACGCAGGACCTCGAGGTCATTGATCGCATCATCGACATCAACCTGAAGGGCGCGCTCTAATGCGCGCGCTTGGTGCTGCCCTACATGGTCGGGCGCAAGCGGGGGCGGATCATCAACATCGCCTCGGTCTCTGGCACACACGGCATTCCGGGACAGGTCGCGTATGGCGCCTCCAAACACGGCATGATCGGGATGGCGGATGTACTGGCCCAGGAACTACAGCCGTTCGGCATCAAGGTCACTACAATCTGTCCGGGTGCCATCGACACCCCGCTCTGGAATGCGGAGAACAACCCGTACCCAGACGATGCAGAGCGGATGATAAAGTCAGAGGAAGTGGCGGAACTGATCGAGTTTATGCTGAGCAGGCCGGATAGCACAATCTACAAAAGGGTGATCTTCTTCCCGGATTGCGAATGGCACTAGGGATCGCCGCCGGGCGAATCCGGTTCCGCCGCTGACGAACACTTGAGTTCGAGAGACAGACGCGCAGCGCATTGTGGATGCAGATGCAGGCGGACATCCTGGGCATCCCGGTGCTGATCTCTGCCAACGAAGAGACCACTGCTCTGGGGGCGGCGACATCTGCCGGTGTGGGCAGCGGGCTGTCTTCCAATCCGGGTGAGGGTGGCGAAGCGCTGCTGCTACCGTCGTTGGCGCGCGCCAAAGCTCTCCCGCAGATCGTGCCACAGCTCTCGATCGAACGGCTCGATTGCGAAGAGATAGCCCGTCAGTTCTGACAGTCCGGGGCTGATGCGGTGGATGACAGCCTGGCGTACGGCGACAACGGCTAGATTGCTGGCCAAAATCGCCCACACCGCGCCCTTCACACCCAGACAACGGATGGGCACGCAAAGCATGCCGGCCTCAAGCGCCATACTGAGGAGATGGGTAGCGAATTGCAGGCGTTGCTCGCCGATAGCGTAGAGGATGGGGCGCTGCAGCTGCTGCTTTTGTCAATCGAAAAGGGGACCACCCCCTTCGTCGTCGTCGTCGTGCTGTGGGGAGTGTGGGCAACGGGACAGCTGCCAGATACTCGTCTCCTGCGATGATTCGCACTAGCCACGGCGCAGTGACCGTTACCAGGGAGGCCACCAGCAATCCCAGCCACAGGCTGTACTTCCGAGCCTGTCCCAGCACCATTCGCAGTCGATCGGGGTGCGTGGGAGCTTGTTCGGACACCGGGGGAAAAAGCGTCGTCTCGACCAAATTGAAGAATGAGAAGATCAGGAGGTATACGGCTCTGGCAGCGGAGTATGCGCCAACAGCCACATCGCCGACCATCATCGTCAGGAACCAGACCTGAAGTTGGTCGATGATCCTCATGGCGGGGACACTAAGGGATGCATAAACTCCCCTCCTGCGTCAGTATTCCCGTGAGATCCACGCCGCTGAACTCCCCCACCGACTCCGCTTTCAGTCTCTGACAGGTCGACCACGAAAGACCTAGCGAACCGATCACAGCAGCCAGCTCCATCAGGGGATAGGTCAGGGCAACGCCTGTGATGGCATCCCCACGCCACCACCGCGGCATCGTCGCCAGCAGTCCGAGGTGGCTCAGATTGCGGGCGATCGACTGAGCAGCCACACGCCGGTAGTGAGTCGTACTGTCCAGCAGAACATAGGTGATGTTGCTCAGGGCACTGAATAGCAGATACGCCCCCAAAGATAACCCACATCACAACATCGTCACGCCAAATGCCAATGCCCGCAAAGACAAGGAGTAGCACGATGCCCGATGCAAAGGCCAGAAGGGAGTAACGGGCTATGAGGGACCGCGCGAGGCCGTATTCGCCGGTGCCACGAGCTCGGGCGACTTCAGATGCAAAACCCTACCCAGGCCCAAGCCCAGGAAAACGGAACCTGTGGCAAAGAAGGACAGATAGACATTCAGTTGCCCGTAGTCAGCGGGGGATAGGTAGAAAAAGACCAGCCGAGCCTGAAGCAAGCCGGCGGCTATGCTGATCACCGGTTTCAGGGAAAATGCCGTCATCCCCTGAACAAAGCGCTGCCACAATGTCACAATGCGATGATTTCCACGATGAAAGTCTGCGCCTTTGTGCCGTTCCCAAGCTCCGGCCCAGGGCTGTCCGCGGGATTCCCCGCGGCTCTCAGCACCTCAGTCTACCAGAAACACGTCCAAGATATCATAGCTCCGGCAGCGGAAAGTCGTCGCCGGTCTCGCCGATCCACCGAGCGAGCCGTGCCTGCAGTTCAGCCCGCTTGTCGTTGAAGGAATCGAGGAAGGCCAGATTGGCCAGTTCGTAGGGATCCTCATTCAGGTTGAACATCATCAGGGGCTGCCCCTCCAGGCAGACGTATTTCCAGCCATCACGCGTGCGCACGCCGCGCCAGACCCGATTCAGACAGTCAAAGCGTTTGCGATAGCTATGCTGGAGGAAGGCCGAATCCGGTTCCTCTGCCGGCGCAACCCGCCACGGGAGGATGAGGTGCGATAGGTCGGCCCCTTCCATCCAATCGGGCGCGTCGATCCCGCACAGTCCCAGCGTGGTCGGCGCGATGTCCACGTGGTTCAGCGGCACATCTGTCTCGGCAGCCGTGCGTTGTCGCCAGGCGGGCTTCCTGCCGGGAGGCGGCCCCCCGGCGGGCTGGACGATAAACGGGATGCACACCGCCTCTTTCCAGGGGCTGCTCTTCCGAACATAGCCATGTGAGCCGTGCATATCCCCATGATCGGAGAAGAACATCACGTGAGTATTCTCGTCGAGGCCCTGCTCCTGCAGCGCCGCCAAGACACGCCCCACATTCCAATCGAGATTCTCAATCTGAGCGTAGTAGCCTGCCAGATCCTGACGCGATCGTTCTGTGATCCGCGGGATGTCCGGCACATTCGGGCGCAGGACGATATCTTCAGGGGCGTGGCGTGCCGCATACTCCGGCGGTGCCACGTGGGGATCGTGCGGCGGCTGGACCGAGAGCACGGCAAAAAAGGCTGCGCATCCCGGTATCTACGAATGAAATCGATCAACCGATTCGTCAGCGCATCGGTCTCATATTGCTCCAACTTCTCAGTCAGGGGCTCAGCATCATCTCGTCCATCCAGATCGTGGCCGTGGATCCAGCAATCATATTGGGCGTTGATATTCTCATACCCCAGCCAGATGTCAAACCGTCCCCGCTCCTCGCGCGGCACGTGGATCATCCGGTTGGCACCACCCAGATGCCACTTACCGAAGTACGCGGTGAGATAACCGTGGTCATTGAGCACATCGGTGACGACCGGCAGCTCGGGATCCATATGTTGCGGCGTCCGCTGGACGCAATGATGGATGTAGCGGCTTGTGATCAGGGAGCCGCGGAAGGGCGTGCACAACGGGCATCCGCTCGCCGCGTTGGTGAAGCGCACGCCTGACGCAGCCATCTCGTCCAGCACGGGCGTCTGCACATTGGGATCACCCTCACAGCCCAACGCCTGCCCGCGGTGTTGATCACCAAAGATCCAGATGACATTCGGTCGAGCGGTCATACTCCCTCCCTCAGAGAAAAGAAGCAGCGGATCCAGAATGCAAGAATCCGGACCGGCCACTGGTCGATTCTGCGAATTCTTCCATTCTTCATTCTTTCATTCGCTGATCCTTCTTCCCCCCACTCGCTCCCCAACAGGCACCGCACCTATGCGCCCCGCCTCCTGGACTATGACTTTGGCTCCCTACTGTGATGCGCCGGGTGCGATTGGGGCAACAACGGGGTACAAGTTCTCGATATGCCGGTGAAGCGCGCCGTCGCGGTCCCTTCGTCGGATTATCTCAGTCTTCGGGGAGCCACCGATTCGCATTCATCCACTCAACGGCGAAGTCAACAATCGCTCGCTGAGAGAAGAATCGGCACTCAGCCTTGCCGATGGCGCGCTTGCAGACCTGGCCGGTCTGCTCAAACGCCGCACCGATCTCCAGGAAATCGGCATCATACAGATAGATGTCATCGTAGGTCACCCACTGCGAGCCCCCACCCTCGACAGGCATCGGTGCACCTCGCCGGCAATGTTTGCGAACGGCAAACTTATTGCGATATTCCGCCAGGTGGAAACTCGTATTGCGATCGTAGCGGACGCCAATAAGGAGGACGCGGGCACCAGCATCATACAGTCTGGCTACGGGCGAGTGTTCACCACTGCTCATACTGAGGCTGTGGTTAGCGGTAACGAGGGCCGCATTCGGACCGCGAGCCGCCCACGAGACAAACGGATGGTTCGAGCGCAGCGTCCCATTCTGCTTCCGAAACGACTCAGGTATGATGCCCATACCACGCGCAGGCGTAAGATCCGGGTAGAAGTGTGGCATCGTATCCCGGATCGTCTGGTACAACGCCTGGGGCACAGGTGGGTCGGACCATTTAGCTGGGTCGGTGAGGTCTGCGGTGTGGGTCGGCACCGCCAGCGTGCCCTCAGGCCCCAGGACAGACTCCAATGCGAGGATAACCGCGGGGGCACCGCCCGATACATAGCCGAACGAGCTCAATGAGCTATGTACGATGAGCGTCATGCCGGGCTCAACGCCTATGGCCACGAACTGGTCGCAAAGCGAACTAACGGTCAGCGGCTGGTTCATGTACCTACTCCTGTCCACCAGACTGTTCATCCCAAACACGCCAACGAATAGCTTACGCAGAGAAACCAACCTGTCAACAACCCCATACAGCACACGGCCCGGGGATACCGGGCCGTGTGCTGTATACATCAAAAAAAGCAAAGAGCTTCTTGGCAATGACCTACTCTCCCAGGAGGCTGCCCCCCAAGTACCATCAGCGCTGACGAGCTTAACTGCCGGGTTCGAGATGGGTCCGGGTGTCTCCTCGTCGCTCTTATC
>JAGHDT010000626.1 GCA_021159805.1 Anaerolineae bacterium | reverse complement strand
GCTTCTGGCCACCGGATACATTGACGCCTCGCTGTCCGAGCAGCGTATCGTAGCCATCCGGGAACGCAACGATGAAGTCGTGGGCTTCTGCTGCCTTGGCTGCGGCTACGACATCGGCGTCGTCCGCGTCGGGGCGTCCGTAACGAATGTTATCGCGGATGGTCCCGGTGAAGAGCACTGACTCCTGCAGGACCACGCCAATGTGGCTGCGCAGCGCCTTCTTGTCCAGGTCGCGCACGTCGATGCCGTCGATCACCACGTGTCCTTTTGTTGAATCATAGAAGCGCGGGATCAGGTGGACGAGGCTCGACTTGCCGGATCCTGTGGCGCCGAGGATCGCGACGACTTGGCCGGGGCCGGTGACGAAGCTAAGATCCCTGAGTACTGGGTCACGTCCATCGCTGGCATAGCTGAAGGTCACGTGGTCAAAGGCCACCTGGCCCCGCGGCATCAGATTGCCCTGAGCGTCCGGCTTGTCCTGTACTTGGGGGAGGCTCTCCAGAATCTCGCTGATGCGCTCGGCGGAAGCTTGGGCGCGAGCGACTCGGATCGACAGCATACTGACAAACATCAGTGACCATGCCGTGCGCGTCAGGTAGTTGACAAAGGCGATGATCTGCCCGGCTGTCAGGTTGCCCGCCGAAAGCTGGAGGCCGCCGAACCAGATCGCTGCCACGACCCCCAGATTCAGCGCAATGCTCATCGCGGGCCCGGCGACAGCAACTGTGCGGGCAGCGCGGACCGTGATCTCCATCAGGCCTGCGTTGGTCTTGCCAAAACGCTCGATTTCGTGTTGCGCGCGTACAAAAGCCTTGACCACGCGCACGCCCGCCAGGTTCTCCTGCATCACGGTGTTAAGCTGGTCGAGGCGCCCCTGAACATCCCCAAACATCGGGTAGGCTCTGTTGATCACCCAACCGAGGATTACGATGATGAAGGGAATCTGAACGATGAATATGGGGGTCAACTGCGGACTGCTCAGGGCCGCCATAGTCAGGCTTCCGATCACCAACAGTGGGGCCCGGAGCATTATCCGCAGCATCATCCCGACGAGCTGCTCGACCTGTGTCACGTCGTTGGTCAGCCGTGTGATGAGCTGTCCTGTCTCAAGACGATCGATGTTGCCAAAGGAGAGGGAATGCACCTTGGTGAAGAGGGCGTCTCGAAGGTCCGCTCCGAATCCTTGCGAGGCCAGGACCGCGAATATGGAGGAGACGATACCGCAGAGTGCACCGACAAGGGCGAAGCCAAGCATCGCGCGCCCCGTCGTGAGGACCACGGTCATATCGCCCCGGGCAATACCCTGGTCCACGATGCGTTGGATCATCCGCGGCTGCATCAGGTCCATTGCGACCTCGACGAGCATGAACGCCGGTGCCAGAATGGACCAATGCCAGTAGGGACGTATAAACCTACCCAGTTTGCTTAGTGCTGTCATCTACCTCAATCCAGACAATCGTCTATGGGTTCAGCAGGCATCCATTGTGATGCATGATATGATCTTAACACCAGAGTGGCAACCTTGGGGTCAGGGCGTAGAGGTTTCAGCCGGCTTCGCGGCGGTTGAGAAGGCTGGAGTCCCGAAGAAGATGCGAACCCAGAGTTGGCCGATCGTCTAGTATTATGAAGACATGACACGGCAGGCCGACACCGTCTGGGTCCGTGTGAACGAGACCGATGTAGAGCACGGGGCGCCGTGTCCTTTCAACAGCAGAGCCCGAACAGTTGTGGGGTCATAAAGGCCGTATTCGCTAGAACGGGCGACAGATAGTATGGCATGAGCGAGGATAAGACTATGACAGAATGGAAAGCGGCGGCACTCTGTATCGGGATAGATGTCACCATAGAGACGTTGGATGTGCAGTAGGGGAGAGTGAGAAGATCATGCATGTGGCCAACACGCCAGCGGGTGTGCAGGACTGTGTAGCGTGGCTGGTTCAGAAGCGCCGCCGTGTGCGGTCAGTTGAGGATCGTGCGTTAGAGGACGAGAAGCTGACCTATATCCTTGAGGCCGCACGGATGATACCGACCGGGGCGAATCGCCAGGCCTTCCAGTTGATTGTGGTCCAAACCAAGGGGCGCGGCGGCAAGATGAAGCGTCTCTATGGGCAGGACTGGTTTGCCGGCGCGCCCATCGTGATCTGCGCATGTGCTGCTCCGAGTTACGGGCTCAATGTGGGGATCGTGGTGGACCGCATGATCCTTGCGGCAACCGAGCAGGACCTGGGGGCGCGTTGGATTGGGGCGTTCGATTGGGATGCCGCGCGCGAGCTTCTGGGTGTGCCGGAGGAGTTGGCGCCCATTGTTCTCATTCGGGGGATGACCTAGTCGGTGGGCTGAAGCAGCCCGAGGAGATGTCGTCATGATACTGCAATATTGGTTCATGTTTCCCATTGCTGTGCTCATCGCCACCGTGGCGATGGCCTCGGGGGTAGGAGGGGCGACTTTCTTCGCCCCGCTCCTCATCATCGCTTTGCGCTTCCCTCCGGAGGTCGCTATCGGTATGGGGTTGATTACCGAAGTCTTCGGCTTTGCTAGTGGTCTGTACGCCTATGCCCGTAAGCGGCTGATCGACTATCGCTTGGGGATCTCGTTACTTGCTGCGACGATCCCGATGGCCCTGTTTGGCACTTGGGTGGCCGGCTGGGCCAGTCCGGATGTCCTGAAGACGATTCTGGGCGTGGGGTTGTTTGCCATTGCATTGAGCTTCCTGCGTGCACCGGAGCACAAGGACATCGTGCGCATGGACGTGGCCATCCAGACAGAGTATGGTGGCGACCTGGCCGAGACTCATCTGATCACAGCGGACGGGGAAGACATCTACTACAAGGTCTGTAACCGGACTGAGGGGCGGCTCATCGCCGGGGTAGGGGGTCTGTTCGTGGGACTGATCTCCACTGGACTGGGTGAACTGGGCGAGTACTTTCTGCTGCAGCGCTGCCGGGTACCAAGTAGGGTCTCCGTGGCGACCAGCGTCTTTGTAGTAGCGCTGACCGCCTTAAGTGCGTCGATCGGGCACTTTGCCCGTTTTGTTCAAGTCGGTGGTGACGTCCTGCTCACGGTACTGCATGTCGTCATCTTCACTGTGCCAGGCGTGATCTTGGGAGCCCAGCTGGGCTCACGGGTGGCCAGTAGCATTCCGCAGCGGGTTCTGGAACGCGGCCTGGGGATATTGTTCATTGTCGTTGCTATCCTGACCCTGGGCGAGGTCGTCCTATGATCAAGGTTAAGCTCTCTGATGCCTAACAGCTTACAGTGGCTCCTATAGCAGTCAGGTTGATGCCGGATGCTCGCATCCAGATCCGATTCACCTCGCCATGATGTTTTGTCCGTTCCCGTGCACAGCTTCCGCCTAGTCGAATTCCTTCTGCCATATTAGCCAGCATCCTTGATCAAACCGCTGGTTGGAACCTGCGCACCTTGTCCCCAATGCCCCTTTGAAACGAGCGTCTGGAGGCCTCGAAGCGGTCTCTGGCTGCTTGCGGATGCCTCATCGGCGGCAACCAGTATGCATCCATTATGATGCATGATATGATCCTAGTGACAAAGTGGTCTTCCAGGCCTGAGAAGCAACGCTGGTTTGCGATCAAGTCTGCTTGTCGTGCGGTTGCCGGTCAGTGAGTTGAGAGACGCTGGTCAGAATCTGGCATGGCGCGGAACGTTTGGCTTACTGAGGATCCCATGAGGAGTGAAACATGACATTTCTGGAACTGGTTCAGAAGCGGTACAGTGTACGGGCATATACGGATCGTCCGGTGGAGGACGAGAAGCTGGCCTATATCCTTGAGGCGGCACGGATGGCGCCAACCGGGTCAAACCGTCAGGCTTTTCAGTTGGTTGTGGTCCATACAGAGGGACGTGGGGCCGAGATGAAGCGTCTATATGGGCAGGACTGGTTTGCCGACGCGCCCATCGTGATCTGCGCATGTGCTGCCCCGAGTTACGGGCTCAACGTGGGTATCGTGGTGGATCATATAATCCTTGCGGCAACCGAGCGGGGCCTGGGGACGTGTTGGATCGGGGCGTTCGACCGCGATGCCGCGCGCGAGATTCTGGGTGTGCCGGAGGACAAGGCGCCCATTATTATGATGACGTTAGGTTACGCTGCGGATGAGCCACGAACCAAGAAGCGCAAAGATCTCGATGACTTGGTCCGTTACGGGCATTGGTGAGGGGTTGGTCTGAGTAGCCGGTCTGCGTAGCGGCGAACTCCCCTGCGGGGGCACGATCTGTCATGCCCTTGTGCGGCGGTGGGCGCCATACTTCGCATTGTCAGGCTGTTTCTGTAGATCTACATAATGGAACATAGTCTCGTGGTCCAAGGATTTATCCTGAGGCGTGCTCTGTGCCTTGTCCCGGACTCCGTTCCGAGCAAGGCATAGGTCTCTGTTTATACGATGGAGGTAAACCGATGAACGAACCTGTGAACTGGGGCGTACTAGGATGCGCGAGCATCGCGATCAATCGGGTGATCCCTGGGATGGCGAACGCGCGACTGACAACGTTGGGGGCCGTGGCCAGCCGGACGCTGAGCAAGGCGGAGGCGGTCGCGGCGCAGTTCGATGTGCCAAAGGCCTACGGTTCGTATGAGGCGCTTCTGGCCGATCCCGCGATCGAGGCCGTTTATGTCCCGCTGCCGAACGGCTTCCACGCTGAGTGGAGCATCAAGGCGATGCGCGCCGGCAAGCACGTGCTCTGCGAGAAGCCGCTGGCGATGAACGCGGCGGAGGCCCGCGAGATCCAGGAGGTGCGTGATGAGACCGGGATGTTCTGCATAGAGGCCTTTGCCTACCGATTCAACCCGGTGGTCGCCAAGGCGTTTGAGATCGCGCGCTCCGGTGTGCTGGGCGAGCTGCGCTTCATACACACGGTGTCGAATTATCTTATGGCCAAGCCGTATGACCCGGCGAACGTGCGCTTGCGGGCTAAGATCGGCGGCGGTGCGCTCTATGATATGGGCTGTTATGCTGTCAACGCGCAGCGGATGCTGTCAGGGCGCGAGCCATTGATGGTCTCGGCGATGATGCAGTGGTCGGCGGAGTTTGACGTGGATATGGCCGGTACTGCGATGCTAGACTTCGGCGGTGGCCTGCGCGGCACGATTCAGTGGGGCTTTACTGCGCCCGGTGGCCCTTTCAGCGTCATCGGCGAGCGGGGACGCCTGACGGGTACGTACGGTTGGGGCCCGCCCGAGGGCAAGCCGGCGATGGTGTTGATGACGGGTGGCAAGACCGAGGAGATCTTCGTCGGGCGGGCCGATGACCACACCGGCGAGGTCCAGGACTTGAGTGAGGCGGTGCGCGGTGTGCACGAGCCGGTCTATGTGTGGGAACCCCTGGACGCCAACATGCGCGTGATTGATGCGTGCTACCGTTCGTATCACAGCGGCGTTGCGCAGCAGGTATAGGCTGCGCAAAGGATGGGCAGATGATGGCGCCACGTCTGAGGATAAGTAACAACCAGCGATTCATGGTTCATAAGGACGGGTGCCCATTTTTCTACCTGGGTGATATCGCCTGGGTGCTGGTGCTGGATGATGCGTCCCGCGGGTATCCGGTGGCGGGGAGTAGTGTGCTGTAGCGTCACCACGAATCTCGCGAATCTTCACGGATGGGAATGGCGCGTTTCCTCGCCTGTGATGCAGTCAACTGCGCTGCACGGGAGCGTATTGGTCCAAGCTCCGACATCGAATCTTATTCGGCTCTGCTATGGAGCTCATCTATCAGCCAAAGGAGTCACACAGTGATTACAGCCGAGATTCTCGCTCTCGAAGAGCAAGTTGCGATGACACCCAATATGCGGACGGCGTTGGGGTGGTTGGTGTCTGTCCAGGGTCAGGAGCTGGATGATGGCCGCGTCGAGATCGACGGCACCAACGTCTACGCCTTGGTCCAGTCCTACGTCAGCAAACCGATGGTCGGTCAGCCGCGGTTTGAGGCCCATCGGGCGTATGCCGATATCCAGGTGATCGTCTTCGGTAAGGAACAGTTGGGGTGGGCCCCGGTCCAATCGCTTGAGCCCACGGATGAGTACAACCCGACCAAGGACGTGATCCACGGAACCGTTTCCTCTGATGTCGCGGTCTTTGTCCCCCTCGAGGCTGGGCAGGCCATGGTTTTCTACCCGTCTGATGCCCATGCGCCGGGCCTTTCTTTTGGCGATCAGAGCCCGATGAAGAAGATCGTTGTGAAGGTGAGGTTGGGCTGAACCTGCCACTTCTCGGCCCCTGAGTGAATCCTGCACAGTTCCGCACAGCTGCCAACTGGCTCTGGCTGGGGGCTGTGTGGCTTGTTCTGAAACACGCCCCATCGGTGTTCGGAGTTGACGATCCGTTCTGTCCGTGTCATGGTTGAGGCGGAGGCGCACACTATCGTGATGCCGGCGGTGGTTATCTGTCCGCCATTCGGCCAGGGGCTGAGAGGATACTGGTCAGAAGGAGCTAAGTATGACACATGTCGCCTATCCCGGGATACAGCGCGAGGCTTACATCTCCATCGATGTTGAGACCTCCGGGCCAAATCCCAGTGACTACGATCTTCTCTCGATCGGCGCGTGTCTTGTCGAGAAGTTGGATCAGGGTTTCTATGTCGAACTTCAGCCAGTGACCGGCAACGCGATTCCCGGTGCTCTGGCAATCACGGGATTGTCCATGGCGACGCTTGCCGAGACGGGTGTCCCTCCGGCGACCGCGATGGCACGGTTCGAGCTCTGGCTCCATAAGGTCGTGCCGCAGACTCACCGGCCGATCTTCGTTGCCTTGAATGCGCCCTTTGACTGGATGTTTGTTTCAGATTACTTCCACCGCTGCCTGCGCCGCAATCCCTTTGGCCACAGCGCCTTGGATATCAAGGCGTTCTATATGGGGCTGGTCGGTGCCAATTGGGCGCAAACATCTATGCGGTATCTGTCAGCGCGTTACCTTGGTGGGCGTAAGCTCACTCACAATGCGCTGCAGGATGCCAGGGATCAGGCCGAAGTCTTCTCTCATATTCTGCAGGAGGCCCGATCGCGGTTCGAAGAAGCCGTGCCGGAGTAGCTGATCTGGCTGTGAGGTGTTCCCGGGAACGCTGTCGGCTCTGTGATATCAGGGCGTTCTATCTTGTGTCCCTGCAGGCTTTAGGAGGCATGCTATGAGTGACGTGGATGATCAAAGAGCTAGTCTGAACCGGATTATCGAGTCGGCGCGGCAGTTGGGCGTGGAGATGGATGAGGAAGAAGCACTACAGTGGCTTACTGCCATTGCCTCAATGCAGACAGAGACGGACGTGGTGGTTGACGAGGAAGTCGGCGTCTACGGGCATCGGGTGACGATGCTTGACTTCAGTCCCAAACGGCTGGCGCACTTCCGTGCTATCGGCAAGCTCGTCGAGTTCGAGGATCAGCCGGGTGTGGTAGAGACCGCGCTGGCACTGTCAGGATCCGCGGCGCAGTCCAAGATACAGAGTTACCCCGGCGACGCGGACTACTTCGAGCGTGTCAACATCATTGCGGATACGCGAGAGGAGTCCTGCCGCATCCTGGGTGAGATTATGCGCGAGAAGGCGCTGAGCACACTCAAGGGTGGGACGTACCAGCTCATCGAGGTGAAGCTTGGTTCTTACCCCTGCAACGTTCTGCGGGACGATCGTCTGCATACAGCTGGCTCACCCATCTCTTGGTCAGCTACCGATGTCGAAGCCGGTGAGATCCAGGGCACCGGCGACGATAGTGATCCGCTGACGCTTAAGTGGGAGGACGCGGCCCAGGATCCGGGATGGTGCAAGTTGGACTGGGTGATTGCAGATCCCGCCTCGGGCACGCTGGGCAACGCCAGCAATATGCTGGATGTCACGTGGGAGGCCCCGGACGGGACGATCACGCCGCTGGATGGCTATCTTGACCCCTATTTCCAGGAAGTTTATCTGGAGGTGGAGTCGGTGCCGATCTTCTCCAAGTTGGTCAAACATGTTTCATCTGATGCGCTTGATGACTACGTCACACAGCTGGGATATGAGGTGCAGAAGTACGTCAGCAAGGACCCGCTCAACTATGGGAAGGCCGCCAAGCGCATGTACAATATCTTCCGGTTGTCGGGCTCCTACGCGGAGGCAGCGTTTATCCGCGAGCTTTTCGACGAGCCGACGACGCTGCTGTATCAGATCCACAGCCTGATCCGCACGATTGATGATGCGGCGCTGCCGGGGTCCAGCATCTCCCTGAGCCAAATCCTGGCTCACACAGATCAGCTGATCTTACAGGTTGTGGATGCGCTTGAGGGCGAGCACGAGACTGAGATCGTGCGCCACCTGCTCCGGCTGCGCAGCGGCCTGAGCCAGCGGGGAGAACAGGAAGGACCGAGTGGCGCGGCCGAGGCCGCGCGTGCCGAGGTCATCAACATCGTGAACAACTTCTTCTACGAGAAGTTGACGGCAATGCCGACGATCAAGGCCTATATCGAGCAGCAGGCTGCGCAATAGTCTGAATCAACCGGTGAAACAGAACGTACGGGCCTGATCAGGCCCGTACGTTCATGAAGCATCCACCGTGGCGGTAAAACTCTATCCGGAGCTCCCTGCATTGCTAGACGCCGTGCAGCCTCTGCCCGAGCCACTGAATCAGCCTCTCGGCTAGCTTACTCTCGGGTGTGTCCATGGGTAAGATCACGGACCGCTCTTTACCCAGGTGCGGCTGCAACATTCGCACGTGATCCGCATCCCACTTGATGGCGACCCACATCAGATGGTGCTGCCTCCACCTACCACCGTCGCCATCCCACAGCACGGCATGGATGCTCCCCTCGTTTTCGCAGAACTCCCGCGCATTGCGGATTGCCCGCGCGAGACGGAAGACGGTGGGGCGACCCAGTGTCAGTGGGATCTGGTGCACCGGGGTGACCTCAATGGCCTTACCGTCGGGCGCCTCTGTGACGGGCACGACCACGAATGTGCGTCCGTTAGCGTAGATATGGACTTCTGGTGCTGTCTTGTTCATAGCGCCTCAATTATAGCATAGCGATTTCGCCAGGGGATCGGATTTCTGGAACATCTTGATCTCCTGAGGGAGAGCTGCACTGTCAAGGCGGTACGTTCCTTGCAGCTGCCTTGGATCGGAGTATAATCTCCGCGGTAAGCAAATAGCGAGTCTGTGCTCCGACCCAATGTGCCTAAGGGCTGTTATGGCTTAGGGCAGTTGGGCGATAGGGTATCGTTGGAAACGGCGCTGCCTCCCGGATTGGAAAGGAGATGCACCACACACGGGCGACGAGGTCTCTATCTCGTTGGGTGTGTGGTTGTGAATTGTGGCGTCTCCTTCCGAGACGCCTTTTTTGTTCGCTAGCAAGCCCATTCGGCTATTCGAGGAACGTCGCTAAGCAGGAGCTCTATGATGACTATGGATCGATATGGTCGGCTGATTGACTATCTAAGGGTTTCAGTGACGGATCGCTGCAATCTCCGGTGCATCTACTGCATGCCGGAGGAGGGCGTGCAGTTGTGCAGCCATGATGAGATTCTGCGCTATGAGGAGATCGTGGCTGTGGTGCGTGCGGCTGCGGAATTGGGCATCTCCAAGATCCGCCTTACCGGGGGGGAGCCACTGGTCCGGCTCGGCATCGTGGATCTGGTGCGCGAGCTGGCAGCAGTTCCCGGTATTGAGGACTTGGCCATGACCACCAACGGCACGTTGCTGGCCCGCTATGCCGCGGATCTGGCTGAGGCCGGGCTCAGGCGTGTCAACATCAGCCTTGATACGCTGCAGCCGGCGCGCTTTCGCGCTATAACGCGACGCGGTGACTTGCGCGATACCCTGGCGGGCATCGATGCGGCTAACTCTGCCGGGTTGACGCCGGTCAAGATCAATACCGTGGTGATGCGCGGGGTTAACGACGATGAGGTCGTGTCGCTGGCTAGCAAGACAGTGACCGATGGATGGAATCTGCGCTTCATTGAGTGGATGCCGGTTGGAGGCGATGCCCTGGTGCATGACGACTGGCGGGAGCGCGTTGTGACGGCGGCTGAGATCCGGGTGCGCGTGGAGGCGGAGCTGGGTCCTCTGGTGCCGGCGCGTGATCTTGTCGGGGCCGGACCGGCGCGAACCTTCCGGCTGGCAGACGCCGGCACAGCAGCGGGCACGCTGGGCTTCATCTCGGCTATCAGTGAACACTTCTGCGATTCCTGCAACCGCCTCCGCCTGACGGCGAACGGCAAGCTGCGTCCCTGTCTCCTCTCCGACTATGAAATTGACCTGCTTGACGCACTACGCGGTAGCCCCGAGACCGGGAAGCTGCAGGACTTGATCCGACAGGCAATCCAGGCCAAGCCGCAAGGGCATAGGTTGGCGAGGGGACAGCGTGCTCAGGCGCGGGTGATGGCACAGATAGGTGGTTGATCGATGGAACTGACGCATATCAATGAGGCTGGACACGTTCAGATGGTTGACGTAGGGGGGAAGCTGGACACCGAACGGCTGGCGATTGCGCGAGGGGCCGTCGTTATGCGGCCTGAGACACTGCGCCTGATCGCCACGGACGGTTTGCCGAAGGGGGATGTTCTGACGACGGCGCAATTGGCGGGCATTATGGCAGCCAAGCGAACGGCTGACTTGATCCCCTTGTGCCACCCTTTGGCGCTGACCAAGATCGATGTGGATTTCGAGATTGACGATGCCGCGTGGCGCGTTGTGATCACGGCGACTGCGCGCACCCGCGGCAAGACGGGGGTTGAAATGGAGGCGCTGACCGCTGTCAGCGTGGCGGCCTTGACGATCTACGACATGGCCAAAGCGGTGGAGAAGACGATGCGTATCACGGACATCCATCTGGTGCGCAAAGAAGGTGGCAAGAGCGGGCTCTATAGTGTGGAGGAGTAGATGCGGATTACAGTCAAGTGTTTTGCGTCATCGCGGGAGATTGTGGGCCAACACGAGTTGGTCATAGACGTGCGTGTCGGCGCGACCGTCGCGGATCTGCGCGATGTTCTCTTTGAGACATACCCGCGCCTGATCGATCTGCGCCTGCGCTTTGCGGTGAACGCCGTCTATGCAGCGCAGGAAGTGGAACTGCACGCTGGGGATGAAGTAGCTTGTATTCCCCCGGTGGGAGGAGGGTAGGCTGATGGGCAAAGGACGATACGAAATCACTCCTGACCCTCTCGCTGTCGACCCCATAGTCGCACAGCTTGCCGACCCCGCGATGGGTGCGGTGGTGACCTTTGTCGGCGTCGTGCGCTGCGAGACCGGCGGGCGCGAGGTCCGCTACCTGGAGTATGAGGCCTACCCGGAGATGGCGGAACAGGTTCTGAAACAAATCGCGGATGAGGTACGCGGCCGCTGGCCTGAGATTCGCGACGTCGCAATCGTGCACAGGGTGGGCCGGCTGGAGATCGGGGAAACCGCGGTGGTGATTGCCCTGTCGGCAGCGCATCGTGGCCAGTTGTTCGACGCGCTGCACACCGCGATCGATCGTGTGAAGGAAATCGCCCCAATCTGGAAGAAGGAAGTGTGGACCGATGGAGAAGCATGGAGAAGCGAACAATGAGACATAGTCACCAATTGTACCCGATGTTGAGCGTTGAGGATGCTCTGGAGAAGATTCTGAGCGTCTTCCATCCTCTGGAGGAAGAGCGTGTGCCGGTCTTGGGGGCTCTGGGATGCGTGCTCGCGTCGGATGTCTACGCCA
This sequence comes from Anaerolineae bacterium, assembly GCA_021159805.1. Lineage (GTDB taxonomy): Bacteria > Chloroflexota > Anaerolineae > B4-G1 > SLSP01 > PWVB01. Next base: position 4,216 of record JAGHDT010000626.1, on the reverse strand, counting down.
CAGGGGATATTCCCCCGCACGCGAACACGGCGATGGACGGTTACGCGGTCATCGCGGCAGATACAGCTGGTGCAGGCGCTGAGTCCCCGAAGACACTGACGGTGATTGAGAACCTGGCGGCGGGATACCTGGCGGAGCACACCGTAACGCGGGGGTCAGCCATCCGCATTATGACCGGGGCCCCGATGCCTGATGGGGCGGATGCTGTGATCCCCTTTGAGGAGACCGAGCAGACGGGAGATCAGGTTAGGCTCTTTGCTGAGATGGCGGTCGGCAAGAATGTGAGGTCTGCAGGCGAGGATGTCAAAGTCGGGACTCAGGTCCTGGCTGCCGGAATGCGGCTACGGCCTCAGGAGATCGGCATGCTGGCGGCGTTGGGGCACGCTGAAGTGCAGGTTATCCGCCGGCCCCGGGTAGCGATCCTGGCGACCGGGGATGAGTTGGTCGATATCGAGGCTTCGTTGACGCCCGGTAAGATACGCAACGCTAACGGCTACTCCAACGCGGCGCAGGTGATAGAGTATGGCGGTGTTCCCCTGATGTTGGGGATCGCTCAGGACAGGGTGGAGGACCTGACAGCACGCATTCGGTCCGGCATTGTGCAGGGAGCTGACCTTCTGTTGACCTCCGGCGGCGTCTCGGTGGGCGACTTCGACGTTGTGAAGCAGGTACTGATGGCTGAGGGCGAGATGACCTTCTGGCGGGTACGGATGAAGCCCGGAAAGCCTTTGGCCTTCGGCCGGCTGGCGGCAGAGGTCGATGGCGAGCTGCGCACGGTGCCGGTATTGGGCATGCCGGGCAATCCGGTTTCGGCGATGGTCTCGTTTGAGCTGTTTGTTCGTCCCGCGATTCTGAAGATGCGCGGGTTCAAGGACCTGGACCGGCAACTGTACGATGCCATACTGGATGATCTCGTCACGCGGAAGGACGATCGCCGTCACTTCTTGCGGGTGCGGATCGAGGAGCGCGCGGGTGTTCTGCACGCGTCGCTGACCGGTGAACAAGGATCAGGCATCCTGAACTCCATGGTGCAGGCGAACGGCTTTGCGATCATCCCCGAGGATTGGTCCTCAGCGCCCTCCGGTGGACACGTGAAGGTCATGTTCTTCGAATGACAGTGCACGGCGTCCGGTGACAAGATTCCTCACTCTCGTGCTTGGTGGTGTGGGCTGATGGGTCAAACTGTTCGAAATGACAAAGCTACGATCGCGTCATTCCGACTGGGTCAAGAGAGTGCCTGCTAGACAAGCTAGGAGAACGAGGAATCTTGTGATCGGACGGCACTGACATTGTGGGACAAGATTCCTCACTATCGTGCTCTGCATTGTGGGTTGACTGGTAGACCCGTTCGGGCTGACAGAAAAAGACAGCGGCTCGGTCGCCTGACCGAGCCGCTGTCTTCTGGATTTGCGATTTGGCTATTTTCCGATCTCCCTAGCTGCCCAGCTTCCCTAGCTGGCAAGTGCTGCGTGCGCTGCCTTGAGCTGCTCGCGGATCTGGATATGCTGCGGGCATTTGGGCTCGCACAGACCACACTCAACGCAGGCGTCGGCCTGCTTGCCGCCGATCCGCTTGTCGTCCGGGAACTTGGCGTAGTTCTCCTTCGCCAGACTCCACAGCCCGTAGACTTTGCCCAGGTTGTACTGTTCAAAGATGTAAGGGATGTTGACGTCCTCGGGGCAGGGCTGGCAGTACTTGCAGCCTGTACAGTAGAGCTTCTCCATCTCGACGATGCGCTTGACGTGCGTCTCGATCGAGGCCTTGTCATCATCCGTCAGGCTGATCTCGTCGGCAGCGATGGCAGTATTTTCCTCGACCATCTGCATCGTGCCCATGCCCGACAGCGCCAGGGTGACGTTGGGGTTCGAGAGCACGAAGCGAAGCGCCAGCTCCGGCACGCGTTCGATGCCCGGAACGAGTCCGGTGAGCACGTCGGAGGGGCCAGCCAGCCGACCACCCGCCACGGGGCCCATCACGACGACGCCGACGTTGTTCTCCTTGGCGTGGGCGATACCCTCTTCGAGGTCACGGTAGAGAAGGTTGTACTGCAGCGTGATGGATTCCACGTAGCCCGTATCGACCAGTCTCATCAAGGCCGCGTTGTCGTCGTGGAACGACGTGCAGATGTGCTTGATCAGCCCCTGATCCTTGGCCGCGAGCATCCACTTGCTGACGCGGGGCTCGACGTCCTCTTCGTAACGCTTCCAGTTGATGCCATGGTGGTTGTAGATGTCGATGGTGTCGACGTCCAACCGCTCGAGGCTGTTCTCCAGATGGGCCCACCATTGCTTCTCGTCGTCGCCATAGTAGTGGTTCTTGGTGGAGAGGACGATCTTGTCGCGCCATCCCTTAAGCGCTGCGCCGACGGCCCGCTGGCTGTCTTCATTGCAGTATCCCACGGCGGTGTCGATGTAGTTCAAGCCGGCCTCAAAGGCGCAGTGTATCATGGGAACGGCCAGGTCGCGGTTCACAACCTTCTTGCCATCCACCTCGGTCATCGGCAGGCGCATCGCGCCAAAGCCTAGCTGTGAAACCTTCAGTCCGGTCCGGCCTAGTGTGCGGTAGATCATAGCTTTCAATGCTCCATAACAGTAGTTGCATAGGTTACCAACGGTCCAACTGAGCCCCAATTTACTGGGGTTTGCGCGCGTAGACGGTGAAAAGATCGCCCAGATTGATCCGCACCGGCAGATTGCTGAGTCGCAAGGCCGAGACGAACCACTCCACGGGGCGCCCGAGGAGTGGAATGAGTGCAGTGATACGGCTTGCCAGATAGCCCGCGTGGAGGTAGCGGCCCTGAGCGCCCATCCACGAGACGGTGAACCCGGCCTTCTCCAGCATCTGCTGCAGAGAGGTGCGCGTGAAGTACGTGAGATGCATCTCCATGAACCACGGCCAGCGGTGGCCCATCAGTCGAGCAAAGAGGCTGTCCAGATCCATGGTGTGCACGATCAAGGTGCCGCCCGGCTCCAGCTGCTGCCAGGCAGCCTGCAGCGTACTCAGCGGATCCGTGACGTGTTCGATCACGTCCCACAGGGTGATCACGCTGAAGATCCTATTCTCGAAGTCCGCTTCCTCCAATGTGCCGTGCACCATCTGTAGTCCCTGCTGCCGGGCCTGCTCGACCGCCCACCTGCTGGGGTCGACACCCCAGGCATCCCAGCCGTGCTCTGCGGCGATCTCGACGAAGATGCCGGTGTAGGCACCCACGTCCAGCAGCGCTCTGCCGGTCGCCGGGCCGGTGAATTGCTCCATCGGCTTCAGATGGTGTTCGAAGGTGAGAATACGGCCCGCGCGCTCTGCAACATAGAGGGGATCCTCGACCGCGTTGTAAAGGTCGAGGACTTCATCGTTCGCCGGGCGGGGATTGGCGTAGACCAGCCCACATTGGCGGCAGCGCACGATGGGCCCGTGGCGACCGTAGCCGCTGCTGGTGCAGGCATAGGGCGACCAGTTCCCCTGGCTCACGCGCCCCAGTGTGGAGGGGATAATCACGATGGTGTCGCGGGCACCGCATAGGCTACAGGCCAGGTCCGCGGACCTGGCCCAGTTGGCTGCCGGTGTTGATTCGCTCATGCGCGCTTGGGAAAGATGCGTTGGCCGAACAAGCGCAGCACGGTATACAGCGCCCTGTAGATCTCGTGGCGGGAGATCTTGGAGACGCCTTGCCGGCGGTTGTGGAAGATAATGGGCACTTCACCGATGCGCCAGCCCCTGCGCTGCACCTTGTAGAGCATCTCCATCAGGAAGCTGTAGCCATTGGCGAAGATCTGATCGAGGGCGATGGACTCGAGGACCTCACGGCGATAGCAGCGGAATCCGGCGGTGGTATCGTGCGCCTTCAGCCCCAGGAGCGTGCGCGCGAAGGCGTTGGCGCCCCAGCTGAGTATCTTGCGCGGCAGCGTGCACTGGATGGCTTTACCGCCCGGCACGTACCGACTGCCGATGACCAGATCGTAACCTTGTTCAACCTTGGCGACCAGAGCCGGGATGCGATCGGGGGGATGGGAGAAGTCGGCATCCATCGTGACGATGAGGTCCACGCCCTCCGCCATAGCTCGGTAGAACCCGGCGACATAGGCGGTGCCCAGGCCCAGCTTGCTCTCGCGGTGGATGACCTGGACTTGGTCGGGATGCTCGGCGGCCAGCCGATCGGCAATCTCGCCGGTGCCGTCCGGCGAGTTATCGTCGACAATGATCACGCCCAGGTTGAGGG
>JAGHDT010000417.1 GCA_021159805.1 Anaerolineae bacterium | reverse complement strand
GAGCATCTGCGCGAGGCGCTGCGCGAGCTGCGGCTGGTGGTCATCGAGCCGACGCTCTTCTTTTTGGCGCTTGTCACGCTGCCAATGACGCGGCGTGAGCGTTGGCGCGTGCTGGATGCGCTGGTTGCCAGCGCGCTTATGGTGGCGTTGGTCGGGTTGGTGATGTACTTCCGAGGAAATGTGATCACGGCGGAGGGCGGAAGCCGCCGCCTGCTCAGCGTCTACGGTTCGCCCAACAATGTGGGGCTCTTCCTGGGGCGGGTGCTGCCGGTGCTGGTTGCCGTGGTCCTGTGGGCCGGTCCCGAGCTTGAGGGCGGCTCCGGGTGGCGCGCGCACGCGCACGCGTGGCTGATTCAGTTGCTTCAGGATCGCAGGCGCCGGGCCTATCTGCTGGCTATCGTGCCTGTGGCGCTGGCGCTGGGCCTCAGCCTATCGCGGGGAGCGATTGTTCTCGGCATTCCGGCGGCGTTGGTGATGATGGGTTGGTTGGCCGGCAAGCGCTGGCGCCGGGCCACGGTGCTCGTGCTGCTTGTCGGCCTGATCGCGCTGATCCCGCTGCTGCGGACCCCGCGCTTCGCGGGGATGTTTGATCTTGGCCAGGGCACGACCGGGTTTAGGATATCGCTGTGGTACAGTTCTCTGGGCATGATCCGGGACCATCCGCTGCTGGGCGTGGGGCTGGATAATTTCCTCTACGCCTATCGCACGCGCTACGTGCTGCCGACGGCGTGGGAGGAGTTCAGCCTGTCGCACCCCCACAACGTCTTCTTGGACTATGCCACGAGGCTGGGCCTCTTCGGGCTGGGCGCCTTCGTGTGGACGCAGGTGGTTTTCTGGCGCCAGCTGCTGCGCTCGCGGGCTCCGCACTCGCGGGCGCGGAGCCCGATGCGGAGCTGGCGGGCAACTCCTGGGGGCCGCGTGCTCGCCATCGGGCTGGCGGGCTCTATGGCAGATTTCCTGGCGCACGGTCTTGTGGATGCTTCCTACTTCATCATCGATCTTGCATTCGTCTATATGCTCTCCCTGGCCATGGTGTCCTGGCTGGACGAGGGCGTTCCTGACAACTGACTCATATGGAGGTCCGCGTGAAGCGCTCACGTTCACTCTGGTTTGTGTTGGCGATCAGTCTCACGATGTTCGTCGGCTGTGGCGCAGCTGGTAGTCCGCAGGCTGTGGCAACGACGGTTCCGGGGGATACAGCTGCTGCGCCCGAGGTCGCCCCAACCGAACCGACTGCTCCTGAAGCGCCCGGGACCTTGGTGCCGGCGGCGCAAGCTGATGTGCTGGTGGCGTTTGAGTCTGCGACCGTGGATGTCGGAGAGACGGTTGTTGCCGTTGTCTCTGTCGACCGGGTCAGCGATCTCTACGGGGTAGAGCTTCACCTTGCGTATGACGGTGACCTGCTGGACGTCGTGGATGCTGAAGCCGAGGTCGAGGGAACGCAGATGGAGTCAGGATCCTTACTGGCCATTGAGTTTGTCGTCCTGAACGAGTGCAATGATGCGCAGGGAGTGATCGACTATGCGGCCTCCCAGATGCCGCCCTCGGAGGGTGTGAGCGGCGGTGGTGAGATCGCGCGAATCACGTTCAAGGCCATAGCTGCGGGGGCGGCGGAGCTGCGGATGGTGAACGTGGTGTTGGCCAGCTCAGAGGGTAGTGCGATTCCGGTGGATATCCCCTTGGAAGCCGCTGTGGTGACGGTGGAGTAGGGGGGCGGAAGGCCCCAAAGCCCCCGCCTGGGCAGACCCAGGTTGGGCCTTTAGGCCCGAGACACGCATGCACACGGGCTCCCCGTGAAGGGAGCCCGTGTGACATAGGATCACTCCCGGACGTCGAGGATGACTTGACCGATGCCGGCCTGGATATTGACCGTCAGTGTGACATCGGTTTCGCCGTATGCCTCGTTGACCCACGCACTGCCGTCCCGGGTGAGGCCACTGGCGTCGACGTCGCCCAAGCCTTTGGTGACCGCGACTCGCACACCCACATCACTGGGCAGCAGGACCGAGATCTTGCCTACACCGCCCCGGATGTCAAACTCGGTATCCTCTTCCCGTGGACCATTCATGTCGATCGTTGTGTCGCCGGCCCCGATGTCGATGTCCATATGGTGCAGTTGCGGGTTGTTGCTGACGTTGATCTCTGTGGTGCCGGCGCCGAGTTTGATGTCGAGATCGGTGATCAACAGGCCCGCGAGGTCAATGTCCTGTGTGCCGGCACCACACTCGATGCGCATGTCGAGGGGCACGTCATCGGCGAAGTTCAGATCCCATTCGTAGCGGGTGTCGCCGTTGAACGGGAATTCGTCGGTGTGGGGCTGGCGTATGATCAGACGACCATCGCCAGCATCCACGTCATAGCTCACCGTCGGCTCCCAGTCCGGGACGTTGTAGGTGAACCCGGCCTCCATCAAGTCATCGGCGCCGTTATCCACCTTCAGTTCCCCAGCTCCCATCTTGATGGTGACGCGTACCTGGTTGGCGTCACCGAGCTCGATGGTTGTGTTCGTCCTTGTCAGATCGCCAATCTGCGCTCTCTGGATGCCGATGCTGCTGAACGTGCATCCCATAAAGAACAGGCCAGCCGCGCCTGCCAATCCCATCATCATAAGTCGTCGCTGCCTGCTCATCTGCACTCCTCCATCTATGGACCTGGCGAAGTCGCCGGTGGTTGGATACTGCCTGTCCGTGCACGGTGCCCACGTGTTGGGAGATTCTGCCGTGCCCGCTGCATAACTATCTACGGGATGCCGATGCGAAGGTTGCATCGTGCGCTACCTGCGGGTACAGACAGGGCTACCGCACCTGGGGTGAGGCCGCGCGTGGCACGGCATCCCGAGCGAGTTGACCCAGCTACCGGCACTACAAGGCGCCTAAGCAAAGGGATCTCGTGTCCCAGGAGCGTACGCTATTGAGGTCCAAGATCCCTCACTGTCGCCGTATCTTGAGCAGTTGTTTGCTTGACCCGTTCGGGATGACAGAGTGGCTTGAAGCTTCGGGCAAATGCGATTGTCCTGCGGCGCAGATTGACGATGGCGGCAATCGGTAGTATGCTTGTAGCGTTACACTCGTTTGGTCCCCGGACTCGTCGGACGGTCACGCAACGTCCTTCCACCAACTAGGAGGTCAGATGGACAGCCGGCGCCGGTCTCACCCATGGCTTCTCTTGCTTATCATCGTCGGGTTGGGAGCCTTCTGGCTCTTCAGCGCGGGCGGGCCCGCCGGACGCGGTGCGGAGAGCACACGTCGACCGCTGATCCCACAGCTGACACCCACGATCTATCCCAGCTCGGTCACGGTGATCAAGAGCGTGCAGCGTCTGAGCCGGCTTGAGACGGCCTCCTACCATATTGAGAAGGTTATCACCGCGGAGACGGGCCAGGGGCCTCTGGGGTTCCTCTTCGGCGATAAGCTCCTGTTGATCGCCTACGGCGAGGTGATCGCCGGGATTGATCTCTCGGAAATCGGCCCCGACGCGATTCTGCGCACCGACAACGGCACGCTCTATATGCGACTGCCGCCGGTTGAGGTCTTTGTGGCAACACTGGACAATGAGCGTACCCAGGTTTACGATCGTCAGACCGGGATGGTCGGACTCAACGAGCAGCTTGAGACCGAGGCCCGGCGCGAGGCCGAGCGCCTGATCCTTGAGGCGGCACTGGAAGAGGGCTTGGAGGCTGAAGCCGAGAGCAGCGCGCAGGAGTTCATCGAGACATTCCTGCTGGCCTTGGGGTTTGAGCAGGTCGTCTTCGTCGATGAGCTGCCTACCCCTACGCCGCCGCCGACGCTCTCGCCGTCGCCAACACCCGCGCTGGACGCGAAGGCAACCGTCTTCCCGAGGACGGTGTGAAGGAGATTTTTCATGCGCATCAAGAGCTTGGTGAGTGATTTCCAGGTCGAGGAGCGGATTCGGCTGCCGGAAGGGCCGGGATCGTATGCCTACTACCGCGTAGAGAAGACGGGGAGGTCGACCCTTGCCGTCCGGGATGAGATGGCGGCCCGCTTGAAAGCCACCCCCAGTGCGCTCGCATTTCCGGCCCTGAAGGACAAGGCCGCCGTGACCATCCAGTATGCCAGCGTGCGCAAACGTGGCCCTCAGGAGATCAGTGGCAGTGGTTATGCGGCACGCCGAGTAGGGTGGGGGACGCGTGCGCTGCGCCCCAGTGACCTCGATGGCAACCAGTTCTCTGTGATCGTGCGGAAACTCACTGCGAAGGAGGCCGGGCTGCTGGGCCCCAAGCTCGAGCGACTGGGTGTCTACGGGCTGTTCAACTACTTCGACGACCAGCGATTCGGGTCACACACCAAGGGCGGGTTTGTCGGCAAGGAGATCCTGAAGCGAGATGCGGAGAGGGTCGTCCACATGTATCTTGCCGAGGAGATGGTCGGCGACCGCCGGGATGTCAGGGAGTTCAAGCGTCTGTGCGCCTCGCACTGGGGCCAGTGGGGTTTCCTTCTACATCAGGCGCCGCGTCCTTCCAACTACCGCAGCGTGATCACCTATCTGAAGGATCATCCCCACGAGTATCGTAAGGCGACCAATCTGATTAAGGACCGCTTGCTGTCCATCTATCTCGCCGGCTACCAGTCGTGGGTGTGGAACCAGATTGTGGCGGCCTACGTTGAGCGCGATGGGGAGCTTACTTGTGCCATCAACTTGCTGGGCACACGGTTCCCGGTGGCCGAGCCTGGCCCTGAGATGCTGGCGCTGCAGAAGGCGCTGGTGGATCTACCTCGTTTGACCGCCAGGTACATAGGTCCGTTTGAGCAGGCAGCACAGGCCGTCTTCGCGAAGGAATCTCTTGGCCTGCAGGAGTTCAAGGCCAGGATCCTGCGGCGCGCCTACCTGACAAAAGGCGAGCGCCCGGTGGTGTTCTTGCCCACTGATGTTGCAGTCGGTGCACCCAGCGACGATACGCACTTCCCCGGCCGCAAACAACTCGCTGTCAGCTTCACCCTCCGCGCCGGCCAATACGCGACGTTGGTGCTGAAGACGGCGGCGGCCCTGATCGGCTCGCAACTCAAGGTTCGCTAGATGCCGGACGATGCTCGCCCGCACGCCATCCCACTGGACGTCTGCCCCGCGCTGCCTCAGCCCGGGGATGCCAACGCCATCTTCCATATGATATAATTACTCTATGGAAACCAGCCAACGACAGGTTGCGCGCGCCGCAGCACTTGTGATGGTCGCATTCGCGGTGAGCCGTCTTCTGGGTCTGGTTCGCCAGATTGTGTTCGGAGCCTACTTCGGGACCGGGCCTGAGATGGATGCCTATGTGGCCGCCGTCCGGATCCCGGATGCGATTTTCATGGTGGTGGCCGGGGGCGCGCTTGGGTCGGCCTTCATCCCGGTCTTCACCGGGCGCCTGGCCCGCAGCGAGGCCGGCGCGGCGTGGCGTCTGGCCTCAGCCATTGTGACCATTCTGGTCGTTGTGCTCGTCCCGATCAGCGTGGCTTCTATGGTTCTGGCTCCCTGGCTTGTGCGCGTCTTCGTGGCGCCGGGTCTTGGCCCAGACGTGCAAGCACGCACCGTCGAGCTGATGCGCGTCATGCTGATCTCTCCCACTATCTTCGGCGTGAGCGGGATCGTGATGGGAGCGTTGAACGCGCACCAGCACTTCCTGCT
>JAGHDT010000627.1 GCA_021159805.1 Anaerolineae bacterium | reverse complement strand
TCACGTACCTGGCCAGGACCTATCTCGACCATCCCAACTACCTGCGCACCGAGGGTCGCCCCGTGCTCTTCCTCTACCTCACCCGCGCCTTCACCGGCGACATCCAGTCCACTATGGACGCGGTCCGGGAAGCGGTCCGGGCCGAGGTCGGCGAACCCGCCTTTATCATCGGCGACGAAGTCTACTGGCAGTCGCCCTCCAGCCTGCGCATCGGCCCCTATGACGGCGTCACCGCTTACAATATGCACACCTCGGTGCCCGGCATCGCGGAGGGCTTCGCCGGCAAGGTTGCTGAGCAGTACGCTTCCTGGGCACGCAAGACGGCGACTGAAGGCGTGGCCTTCATCCCGGACATCCTCCCCGGCTTCGACGACACCGGCGTCCGCCCCGAGGCCGAACACCCTGTCATTCCCCGCGACGAGGAGAGCTTTGCCACGCAGTTGAAAGACGCTATCGCCCTGGCCCACGGCCCCATCCGGATGGTCATGATCACCTCCTTCAACGAATGGCACGAATTCACGTCCGTCGAACCGGGAGAACCATTCGGCCTTGCATACCTTGAAATCGTGAAAGAGGCAGTCGCGACCGAGGAGAATACTCAGCAGTAGTGTCGGATACTGGATGTCGGATGCTGGATACTGGATGGCTGATGGAGGTGCCTGTGGGCCAAGCAACGAACTACAGAAACTTGGAGGTTTACCAGCTGGCATTTGACTTAGCGGTTGAGATCGATCGAATGTCAAAGAGCTTCCCCAGGCACGAGCTGTTCGAGATAGGTAGCCAGATCCGTCGATCTGCCAAATCAGTTCCTGCGAATCTTGCCGAAGGCTATGGACGCCGCCGCTACAAACAGGACTACATCAGATTCATCGTATACGCCCTGGCATCGTGTGATGAGACACAGGTCCATCTCGACATGCTGAGATCTACCGGGTCACTCGACGATGACAGCTACCAACGGATGCACCAACAGTATGTCACACTGGGCAAGAAGCTGAACCGTTTCCTCCAAGGTGTCATCCAACATCACCGAGAACCATATCGCTAGCTCCAGTGCTCTTGTGCGAGTCCCAGAATCTACAATACTCTTGAGTTATCATCCAGCATCCAGCATCCAGTATCCAGCATCCAGCATCCAGTCCTCCAAAGGAGCGCCAATGTTCATAGACCGTCCCGACATCGAACCAGGCATCAAGATCGCGGCGCAGGTGACGCCAAAACCGACCGAAGACGAAATGACCTTCATGCAGGCTATGGGCATGGACCACATCACGGAGGATGACCTGCCCTTCATCAAGCAGATGGGCGTGGAGTACGCCGCTGTGTGGACCGGCGGTGAGAGCGCCGGCTACGAGTTCTACAGGAGCAGCCGCGAGATGCTGGAGAACGAGGGCATCAAGCTCTATGCCCTCGGCAATCGCTCGGTCCACAACGTGCCCGCCATCACGCTGGGGCTACCAGGTCGCGACGAGAAGATCGAGGAATACAAAGAGCACATCCGCAACCTGGGCAAGGCCGGCATCCCCTACACCACCTATGCTCATATGGCCAACGGCATCTGGAACACGGCGCGAGAGACTACGCGTGGCGGTGCGCCGACCCGGGCCTTCGACCTGGCCAAAGCGGAAACGGGCACGTGGGATGGCGAGATCTACAGGATGCCCCTCAGTCACGGGCGCCGGTACAGCGAGGATGAGATCTGGGACAATTTCGAATACTTCATCAAGCAGGTTGCACCGGTCGCTGAGGAAGCAGGCGTCAAGATCGGCATCCACCCGGATGACCCGCCCGTGCCCGAGCTTGCAGGAATCCCTCGCTGCATCTTTAGCAGCTTTGAAGGCTACAAGCGCGCGATGGAGATCGCCGGCAGCCCCAACGTCGGCCTCTGCCTCTGCGTCGGCTGCTGGCTTGAGGGTGGCGACCTGATGGGAAGGAACATCCTGGAGACCATCCGGTATTTCGGAGAGCGGAAGAAGATCTTCAAGGTCCACTTCCGCAACGTCAACGCCCCCTTGCCTCACTTCGCCGAGACCTTCCTCGATGCCGGCTACATGGATATGTACCCGATCATGCGCGCCTTGCGCGCTGTTGACTTCGCTGGGATCATTATGCCGGATCACCTTCCGGCGATGACCGACAATCACCGCGTCGGAACGGCATTCTCCATCGCCTATATGAAGGGGCTGCTGGAGCGCGCGAATTCAGAGTTCGCGAACTCGAAGTTTGCCAACGCGGAGTTGGCGGAGTAATCAGTCAGAATCCGAATCACCTATACGTGGAGGAAAGAATGTTCATCGACAGACCTGACATCGAACCCGGCATCAAGATCGCGGCGCAGATCACACCAGAGCCCACCCCGGAGGACACAGCCTTCATCAAGCAGATGGGAGTGGATCACGTGGTCCTCTGGACCACTGGAGAGAAAGCCAGTTACGACTACTACGCAAGCCGGCGCGAGCTCTTCGCAGAAGCAGGATTGAACGTCTACGGTTTCGGCAGCTGGTCGGTCCACAACGTGCCCGCCATCACGCTGGGGTTACCGGGCCGCGATGCCAAGATCGAGGAGTACAAGCGGCACCTGCGCAACCTGGGCAAAGCGGGCATCCCCTACACTACCTACGCCCACATGGCCAACGGCATCTGGAGCACCGAGCGCGAGACCACCCGCGGCGGCGCTTCGGCCCGCGCCTTTGACCTGAAGAACGCACACGAGGGCCATTGGGTCGGCACAGTCTATGAAGGCCCCCTGACTCACGGGCGCAAGTACTCAGAGGACGAGATCTGGGACAACTTCGAATACTTCATCAAAC
>JAGHDT010000179.1 GCA_021159805.1 Anaerolineae bacterium | reverse complement strand
GTTTCTGTGGCTCGATCTCGCACTGCCGGATCCCTACTACGTGTTGCCGGTGCTTGTGGTGATCTCGGCCTGGTATTACCAGAAGCTGCTGACGCCGCCGGTCGCGGATGCTGACTCTCAGACCGGGGCGATGAACAAGCAGATGCAGATCATGATGCCTCTGATGACCGGCTTCTTCGCGGCTACCTACGCCTCTGGTCTTGCAGTGTATTTCCTGATCTCGAACCTTGTTGGCCTGTTGCAGTATGCTCTCTTCAGACGCGAATATGCCACTGGGAGCGCATCTGCTGCCCCTGGCAACGACAAGGCGCGGAAACCCGACCGGAAAGCCACGCGCGCCAAAGCATCTGGAAGCTGACCGGCTCTGTTGTTGCTCCATGGTGTCGCCAGCTCGGCTGCATCGTTGATGTGGTCAGGGCAGAGGGAGATCCTGGCGTCGCAGTGAGAGGATGATTCCTCGATGGTTGTTGGGTTTGGTGGGTGATATCCGCCAGACCTCTATTAGGAGGATGAACTGATGGCATCGGATGATTCTATCGTAGTAGCAGCGCTTTCAGTGGAGGAGGCGACCATTCTGGGTCTGACTCGGCTGACTGCTACGCGCGATGAAGTAGACATCGAGATTCTGGATGAGGGTAATCGGGGCTTCCTTAGCATTGGGGCCCGCGAAGCCCGTGTTCGATTGACCAAGCGCCCTCAGCGCGAGGCCGCGGTGCGGGCTCCCGTGCCGCCAGTCGAAGCGGTTGAGCAGGGCGTCGAGACTTCAACCCCCAGCACGATCGAAACAATGGAGATGACGGCTGATAGAACGCCGGCTCCAAGAGCGTCTGTGCCCCCTGCCACCTCGGATGGGCCTGCGACGGTGCCTGCAGGACCCTCTGTCCCCGAGCCTGTCGTAGCCCGATCCGCAGAGAAGCGGGTGGGCGGAGATGAGGGGCGCTTCGATCGTGCTGCGATAGAGGCCGTGGCCCGTGACATCATGGCGCACCTCCTGCCCGGGCTGAGCCTGGCAGTGTCGACTGAATGGATTGACGAAGACCGCCCCACGCTGTGGGTTTCTGTGACCGGGCGCGATGCGGACTCTCTGGTTGGCCCCCGGGCACGCAGTCTGCATTCGCTTCAGTACCTTTTCCGTGCGTTGATCTACCAGAAGGCTGATGGCAACTACAACGTTGTTGTCGATGCGGATGGCTATCGCCGCCGCCGTCGCCGGAGCCTGGAGTCTTTGGCACAGAAGAAGGCTGACCAGGCTGTGGAGCAAGGTCAGGCTATTCGGCTGCGCGCGATGCCGGCCCATGAGCGACGCATCGTCCACATCGTGTTGAAAGAGGATGACCGGGTCTCGACGGAGAGCACCGGCAGGGGACGTGACAGGGCCATAACGATTGTTCCGAAGGGGTCATCTCGGCGAAACAGGTCGTAGCAGGTGCTTGATTCTGTCGACTACCTTGCCATAGGTCACGTCACACGTGACATCTTGCCCGACGCTTCTCACGTTGTTGGGGGCACAGTATCGTATGCAGCCCTCACCGTAGCTGCGCTGCGGCGGTCGGTGGGCATCGTGACTAGCGCCAGTCGTGGTTTTGATCTATCGGCATTTCACGGACTGGTAACGGTTTCGTGCAGTATGGCAGAACATACCACGACCTTCAGGAATCAGTATGTCAACGGAAGTCGCCGCCAGGTTGTCTATGGTGTTGCAGAGCAGTTGACACTGCATTCAATTCCCGAGGCGTGGTCATCGCCTGCGATTGTGCACGTGGGCCCTATTATGGGGGAGTGTGCTCCTGCTCTTGTGACATCCTTTCCTGAGTCGACTTTTGTGGGGGTCACGCCGCAAGGGTGGATGCGATCGACGAATGATGGCGGTGAAGTTCTGCACCAGCAGTGGCGTGGGGCGGACAGCTTGCTTGGCCATGCATCAGCCGTCGTCTTCAGCATCCATGATGTCCTGGGGGATTGGGACATCGCGCGTAGCTACGCGGCGATGGCACCGCTGCTGGCGGTGACGACAGGACGAACGGGTGGGGTACTCTTCATCAAGGGTGAGCCTGTACCATTTCCGGCTTTGACGGTTGATGAAGTCGATCCCACAGGAGCTGGGGACATCTTCGCTGCCGTGTTCTTTGATGCTCTGGCGCGTGACGTGTCTCCAGTGGAAGCCGCTCGTTTTGCGGCGTGTGTGGCGTCCGGATCGGTCACCCGGGTCGGTCTCAACGGTGTGCCCACCGCTGAGGACATTGAGGGTTGCAGGGGTCTCGTGGGCTGCGATTACTGAGGACCAGATGACGCTTCGTTACGCGTTCACGAATCAGAAAGGTGGGGTTGGTAAGACAACGACGGTTGTCAACCTGGCTAGCGTAATGGCTGATTGGGGTCACCGGACCCTGGTCGTGGATATAGATCCACAATGCAATGCGACCACCAGTCTCGGTTTGGATTCGCGGTCTCTGGATCGTTCCATCTATGACGTTCTCCTGGGGCAGGCCTCTCCGCTTGAGGCTGTGTGCACGACGCGATGGCCAGGACTGGACATACTGCCCAGCGTGGCTGGGTTGGCCGGGGTCACGGTTGTGCTGAATGCTGAGCCTGCACGGCAGAGAGCTGCCCATCTTGACAGTGTGCTCTCGCTGATTGATGGCTATGATTACATATTGATCGATTCCCCGCCCAGTTTGGGGGTGCTGACGGTCAATGCCTTGGTGGCGTGTCATGGCGTCGTGGTTCCGGTGCAATGTGAGTACCTGGCACTTGAAGGGTTGACTCAGCTCACGCGCACGATCTCGCTCGTGCAGCGTGGCCTGAACCGGGGCCTGTCCCTGCGGGGTGTGGTGATGACCATGTTCGATCGCCGCACGACGCTGTCGAACCAAGTTGTAGATGAGGTGCGCCGGTATTTCCCCAAGCGGGTCTTCTCGACCGTGATACCTCGCAGTGTGCGGCTGAGTGAGGCACCCAGTTATGGAGAGCCCGGTGTTCTCTATGCGCCTCGGTCACAAGGTGCGCTGGGCTATCTGGCACTGGCACGGGAGCTGCTGCTGGGCGATGGGTATTCGGTGGTCTGGGAGCCCGGGATGGCTGCGTAGGGCGGCACGCGACTTTGATAGGCAACAGCGCGATGAGCAAATCATCGCGCTGTCTGTTTTCTGCGAAGCTGGCGGCTAGGTGGTGGGCTGATCGAACCGGTATCTCCGGTTAATTCGCTCTGCAGCCCAGACGGCTGCCTGTTGCACGGCGGGATTAGGGTCTCTGACCAGTGCCTCAACGGCGAGCAAATCGGACTTCCGCCCGATGTGTGCCAGTGTCAGCGCGCTTAGGATCCTGGCGTCAACGTTTCCCTGGCGAGCCGCCTGGAGAAGTGTTTCGACTGCCGCATGGCCCACGCCCAGTCCTTGCCCTTGGCGTGCTGCCCATGCGATCAGCCAATCCATCTGATCGACCTTTGGCGGCGGGCTCACCTGGGTCTTGTGTTCTGCCTGTTCCTCCCGCGCCTGAATGGCGGTCTCGGCTGCCGAGCGCACCAGCCACTCCAGGTCCTCGCGCGCGATTTCAAGGAGTCGTTCTTCTGCCCACTCTTCGTTGATCTGGCCCAGGCCGAGGGCCGCCGCACGGCGAACCATCAGATCCGAGTGTAAGGCATGCTCCTCCAGCGCCTGCCAACCCCCCGGGAGCCCGGCTAGGATTTCAGCAATCACCAGCATCAGCATCTCGTTGACTTGGGGAAGATTGTCACTTAAGAAGGTTATGGAGCCCGGCGTGCCCAGGTCGGCTAGTGCGCGAACGGCACTTTCCTGAATCTGCGGATCGGAATCCTGAAGGGCGGCGCCCATAAGCGGAATATCGCGCGGTGAGGCCGTCCACCCCAGCCCGCGGAGTGCCGCGCAGCGGATCTCGATGGGCCTCTGCTGCAGCATCTTGAGGAAGAAGGCGCGCGCACCCGACCCAGCTACAATCGTCAGTGAGCGCCCGATGTTGAGCCGGGTGTCAGTGTCCAGGTTCAGCTGCATGAAGGTCTGCGCCAGCGCCTTTATGAGCGTCTTGTGCCACGCTTGTTCCGGGTCTGCCACACTGGCCCACCGTGCTGCTCGGAGCAGGGCGGTTCTTTCCCTTTCAGTCTCCGACGCCTTCACCAGCGCTGCGACAACGTCGCCCGCATCGGTGAGCCCAGCATAGAACTCTGACAGAATCGACCAGCCGGGATCGTCTATATGTGCCTGGACGGCCTCCGCGCCGGACTCCGCTTCAGCGAGGTATACGGCGGCGAGGTAGTCTGCCCACAGGCTGTGGTTGGGCACCCAAGCCTTCCCATCCTGGCAGAGAATGCCCGATTCGGTCAGTAGTCTGCGAGCGGCACCCTCAAGCCGGCGGGATCGTCCCTTTTTCGGGGGAAGGCCGGCCCTGATTGTCTCGCGAATGTCCTTATTGGACAGTGTGCGACCCTCAAGGCGTTGTGAGGCCGACAATGCGACCAGGCAACCGGTCGCGACTCGCGCGGCCTCATCGACAATGGTTTCAGAGCCCCTACCCAGATCTACTGTCGCCAGTTTCGCATCCAGCAACTGTGCGAGGTCTTCCGCCGGGCGTGTGGGATGGGCGCCTGTGGTAAGGTGAAGCACGATGCGTATGTGGATTTCCCACAGGGGTGCGCCCTCATCGAGCGCCTGGGCCAGCGACTCCAAGATCTCCTCGCCCGGACCGTCGGCAATGGGCATGCCCTGCAGTTCGCTCCAGGCGCGATACAGATTGGGCAGGAAGGCTTTGTCTGTCGTGGGGAGCAGCTCCGCGGCTACAAACCCCCTTTCAACCAGCGCACCGTAGCCGCAGGCGGAGCTGGCAACGACCCAGACGGCGTCCGGCAGGAGTGCGTCCGCCTCGGAAATCCACCTGGCTACCTGATCGCGTTGATCGACATCGAGACTCTCCCAATTGTCGAGCAGAAGCAGCGTGGGCTCTCCCTTGAGATGGCGAAGTAACCATGTGTCCACAACGCCGGGCAAGAAGAGCGTGGCCATCCCTACCAGATGATCAAGCGCGGTTGCCTTCGGATCCTGGTCGATCTTGGCCACATCTGACAGATTGATCCACACTGGGATTCTGGCATAGGGCCGCTGACCGTTGCCTTCGCGGGTCTGCGTGACCTGCCAGGCACTCATGATCAGGCCGGTTGTGCGCCCGATCCCCTGTGTCCCCGTGATGATGAGTTTGCGGTGTCCGTGCAGGAGTGCCGAGTGCGGAACAACAACCGTCTTTGGAGACTGGGTAACTTCGGCTATCGACGTGGGGAGCGGAGCCAGTGCACGGTATGATGGAGGCTGGAATATCAGACTGGGATCCGTAGGGGCGAAGAGCAGCAAGGGCGTCAAGGCTTTCTTCAGGGCGCTGACATATTTCTCTTCCTGGCTAGCCTGAACGCGATGCCGCCAAGCCGCAATCGGTGCCCAGACGTTCCGTGCCAGCTGCTGGATGGCTGCCCGTTGGCTGTAGACGATGCCGGCTAGAATCCAGGCTACCAGCGCGCCGATAATGGCAGATCGCAGATCGAACTGCCAGCCTGTCTGGCGCTGCAGGAACTGGGACGTGTGCACAGCCTATGCCTAACTCTCCTGTGACTCGACAACCAAGCGGTATCCCTGCCCTCGTTCGCTGACAATGTAGACTGGAGCTCGGGGATCTTCCTCGATCTTCTGCCGCAGATACCATATGTACAGCTTAAGGTAGTCGCGCCGGTTGGAATATTCTGGGCCCCAGACCCGGCGCAGTAGGGTGTCGTGGCTCACGGTTCGCCCTGCATCCTGAACCAGTGCCGAGAGCAGCTGGAACTCTGTTGGCGTAAGCGCGACCTCGCGAGTATCAATCTTCACGTCGTGGGTGTCGAGGTTCACTTGGAGGTTGCCGGCCCTAAAGATAGTTTGTTCACCACGAGCGCGGCGTGCTCGGGAGAGAGCGGCTTTTACGCGCGTGACAAGCTCTTTATAGCCGAACGGCTTCACGATGTAGTCATCGGCGCCGAGCCCCAACCCATACGTAATGTTGTGTTCATCTCCTAACGCCGTAAGGAACAGCACCGGGGCATCAGTGAGACGGCGAAGGCCCTCATACACGTGCCAGCCATCCATATCGGGCATTAGGATATCAAGAAGTACAAGGTTGGGGGGGCTTTGGCGAGTAAGTCGCAGCCCTGATTCGCCATTGTTGGCCACCTGCACCGTGTAATCGGCGCGCTCCAATAGGAGTTGAACCAATTGGGCCAATGCTTCGTCGTCCTCAATCAATAGGATCGTATCATTCATCTTGGGCTCCTCAAGCGCTCGGCCTAGCCGCGGTCACCACCATGGTATTTCCTATTCATATGATATTGGATAATGTTGGTTTGTCAAACCAAATACACGTCCAGAGTTAGAAACTAACCATTAAGGAGCATGTTCATTGGGTGATAACAAGTTGCAGAAGCTCAGTGCCGATGTTGGCTGCTGCATGGGGAGTCGTCGGGCGATCGATGACGACGGCGACGGCATAGCGCGGGAGCGCTTCTGAATTGAGCCCCACAAACCACGATTGCTGTCGTTCTTCGCCGGCAACGGATGTCCCTTGGTGCCCTACAGCGCCACTGTAGCGGGTCAGGCTTTGGCGGACAGTTTCCGCGATCTCAGCACTCACCACGCGTACTTCCGTGTCTGTCGGCGGTTCCGCGCATCCATCTGTGACTTGAGCCAGGATCCTGATCGCGGGGCGCAAGCCTTCATTGCCCAGGGCGGCGATTGCCTGTACCATCTGCAATGGTGTTACCAGGAGCTCTCCCTGACCGAGTGCGTCAGCCACGGCATCCAAAGGCAGCGCCGGGTCAGACGCTACAGTCGGGAGCGCCAGACTGGGAGCATCCAGTAGCCCCCACAGCGCCAAACTCTCCGTGAACTCAGCGGATCCGAGTTGGATTGCGGCATCTACAAAGGGATACGGACAGCCGGCGGAGAGGGTCTCCTGCCAAGTACTCGTCTGAGGAATCTTCCTGCAGGTCACAGATAGCCCATTGAACGGGACCGACTGTGTGATCGGTTCCGCCGGTCTCTGCGCCAGCCCGACCTGCAGGGCGGATGCCAAGATGAAGGGTTGCAGGCTGGTGCCCGGCTGCGCAAGTGCCTGGGTGGCCCGATTCAGGAAGGGCGAGTCTGATGCATCACGCAGCGTTGACCATTGGTCGACCACGGCAGCCGAGTCGTAGATCGGGGACGAGGCCAGAGCCAGGATCTCCCCGGTGCGAGCATCGACGAGAACTGCTGCGCCGATCTGGTCCTGCAGGCTCTGCTGAGCAGCGGTCTGCAACTCAGCGTCGAGAGTAAGTCGCACGTCGCGCCCCACCGGGTCGACGTGTAGGAGTCCGTCCGTGAGGTCGTCCCACGCCGTGCGGTCGACCTCGCCGCGCAAGCGGGCGTCGCAGGCCGCCTCGATACCAGCCGTGCCATATTCGAGGGTCGCGTAACCGACGGCTGCAGCAGCCTCCGGCACAGGATAGGTGCGGGTGACGTAGCCATCCTCGTTGACAATGATGTCTGCCAGGACGACTTGGTTGCGGTCGAGGATGCGGCCCCG
The DNA here is from genome assembly GCA_021159805.1 of Anaerolineae bacterium. Lineage (GTDB taxonomy): Bacteria > Chloroflexota > Anaerolineae > B4-G1 > SLSP01 > PWVB01. Next base: position 3,132 of record JAGHDT010000179.1, on the reverse strand, counting down.
CTGGATGCGTGCTTCCGAGAGCACGTACCTGGGATTGGTGGGGTACACACGTAGATCATCGGCGCGGCCCACAGCCCAGAGGCCGGTCGTGACGGCGATGGAGCCCAGGAGCAGCAGCAGTGCCTGTCCGAGGCCAGCAGCTGTCCGCCTGAGAGGTTGGTTCCGTGTTGCTTCCAATGACAGGGCCAAGGGTAGAGGATGGGGTGTCGAGAGGTTGATCAGCAATCCGATGGCAGCAAGCATCGTCACCAATGATGAGCCCCCATGGCTCAGGAAGGGCAACGTCACACCAGTAATGGGGATCAGCTTGGCGTTGCCGCCGGTGATGACCCACGTCTGTATGGCCACAAGCGCGACGATGCCGCCGGCCAGCAGTGATTCGAAATCGGAGGTCGACTTCTGAGCCAGCCGGATGCCGCGATAGACCAAGGCCGCGATGAGCATGAGTAGTGCCAGTCCTCCGGCAAGGCCGAACTCCTCGACCAGGGCCGCGAAGACGAAGTCCGTATGGACGGCGGGGATGAGGCCCGGAGATCCCTGCCCCAGTCCCTGGCCCATCAACCCGCCTGCGCTGAAGGCGAAGAGCGATTGGAGGATCTGGAAAGCCCGATCAGCCTGTTCCGGAGCCCAGGGATCCAGCCAGATGCTCACCCGCAGTGCGACTCTCGTGGAGAGAAGACAGCCGGCGATCCCCACGGGGATGAAGAGGACGACACTCAACAAGCTGTATCGCCACTTGCCCCAGGCGAGGCTGATCATCGTGACAAATGTAAAGTAGAAGAGCAGCGCAGCACCCAGGTCCTGCTGCCAGCCCAGAAGCAGCATAGCCAGGCCAACCATCACCAGCATCGGCCCCAGAATGATCCACCATATAGGTTGTCCTGCCGCCCGCATCGCCGGAAGATCGCGCTTTTCGGCGAGGTACGCCGCCAGATAGATGACCACGAGCAACTTCAGGGGTTCTGAGGGCTGCATATAGAAGCCAAAAGCCCCAAGCCAGAGCTTCTGTCCATAGCCGGACGGGTTGACGCCGAAAATGAGCGTCGCTCCCAGGAGCAGAATCCCGCTGGTCAGCAATGTATAGCGGTACCGGCGTAGGCGGCGCGTCAGTCCAGGGGAGCGTGCGATCGCGCTCATAGCGCCGCAGCCGATTAGCAGCCAGAGCACCTGTCTGTAGATCATGGCCGGTGCGAGGCGCGTCTGCATAATCAGACCCCAACCCGTCAACAGTGCAACCAGCAGGAGGATCAGCGAATCGAAGTCAGCCAGGCGTCTGCGAAGGAGCCACGCGCTGCCCAGCCATGCCACGTTCCAGCCCCCGAGGACGGCCACCAGGTTCCAGGTGGTGAGGGTAACGGGGTACGGCGTGAGGTACAGAGTGACAATGCCACAGATCACAAACAGCTCTGCAAGCACCGCAAGCAGGATGATCAGGCTTTTCTCGGATAGCTCTCGCCGGCGCATGAGTGGACGAACTGGCTGTGTACTCACAGGCTCAGGCTCTCGTGTGCCACTTGCCGGGGGCACGGTGCTGCTGTCCGCACTGGGAGTGCCCCGGATCCGTACGATCCGGTGGGCCAGGAAGCTCCGAACAGGCTACGCATCGACAGCGTCTGACCCTGTTAGCAGAGCCAGACGCTCCTTGGTCTGCGCGGGGATGCGGGCCGGATCGGTGATCAGCGCCGTTGAGAGGCTGCCGGCACATTCGCACAGGTCACCAGATCCTGGAAGTTGGGGAATAAGGCGGCGCAGGGCTTCCTGCACTAACCCCACGTTGGCATTGAGCTGGCGGATCACCATACTCACGGTAACGGCTTCTCTTGACTCGTGCCAGACGTCGAAGTCGGTGACGTGAGCTATGGTCGCGTAGCAGATACCGGCTTCTCGGGCGAGGAAGACTTCTGGACACACGGTCATCCCGATGATGTCCATGCCCCATGCGCGGAAGACGCGGCTCTCTGCTTTGGTGCTGAATCTTGGGCCCTCGATGGCGATGAAGGTGCCACCGCGGTGCACGCGTCCGCTGGCAGCCTCTCCGGCATTCGCCATGGCCTCTGCCACAGCATCAGCCACGCGTGCCGAGAGTTCTGGGCAATACGGGTCCGCCACGGAAATATGTGCCACCTGACCTTCACCGAAGAAACTACTCTTGCGCAGCTTAGTGAAGTCAAAGACCTGGTCGGGGATAACGACGTCGCCGGGTCGTAATTGCTCGCGGAGAGAGCCGCAGGCTGAGACACTGATGATAACCTGAACTCCGAGACTCTTCAAGGCATAGATGTTTGCCTGGTAGGGGACCTCGGTCGGCATATAGACGTGGCCACGTCCGTGACGGGGCAGGAAGGCGACGGCGACGCCATCGACTTCTCCGGTGATGATGGCATCGCTAGGAGCACCGAATGGCGTCGTGATCTCAACTTCGCGGACAGATTTCAGGCCGGGCATCCGGTAGAGACCGGAGCCGCCGATGACGCCGACGGCGATTGGGTTGTTCATTGGGGTTTCTCCTTGGTATCCTCTGTGCCGGGATCTTCATAGACAATGAAGTTGAGGGGGGCGTGGCATTGGCCACAACCTACCATAGGATCTTTCACCACGCAGCCGCTGCGCAAGCAGGTGGCGTCAATCAGCATACGTTTGCGCTCCCAGAAGTGCCCAGGGCGTCTGCCGATGCGGGCGTGCAGCACCATATGCTCGCACCGGTTGGCCAGTTTGATGTCCGGCGCTACACAGGATGTGCATAGCTGCGAGGTCCATTGCGCTGCGTCGGCTGTACCCTCCAGCAGATGGCATGACCCGCGTTCTCTGGTGGTGCGATGCGCGGTGAGGTAGTAGTAGGGGCACTGGCGCCCGTCAGGTGTCTGCATAGCTCGGGCTAAGCTTGCAGGTAGCTCTGCACCAGAGATCGGTTGATGTAGAGCAGGTCTGCTTGTGCAGGCGTGGACACGGTACTATCCACCAGGTAGTGGATGCGCGCGTCTGTCACCGGCACGAACCTTCCCTTCCAGGAGTCCAGGAAATTGTGGAGCCTGGCCTCACTCAGGAACGGGACGTCGCCGTGAATTACAGCCAAGGGGAGATTGAATAATAAGGTTTCGGTGTGGATCGCCTTTCGAAACGTCTCCCGGGATG
>JAGHDT010000045.1 GCA_021159805.1 Anaerolineae bacterium | reverse complement strand
GAAGAACAGTTTCCACTGCTCGAATAGACGTGCGGTCAGATCGTCGGTGTGGCCGTCTAAGGCGTTGTAGAGGGCGCGGGCGACCTGGTGGCTGAGAACGTTCTGGTTGCCGAAGTCCTCCACCAGGTTTTCCGGGATCAGCGCCCGGCCGGAGGAGAGAGAAAAGAGTGAGCGCAGGAAGCGTTCGCAGGAGGCCACGTTGACTTGCAGCGGCTCTTCCACGATCCAGCGGCCCTGGTGGTAGCGCACGAAGATAAAATAGTGACCGTCAAAGGCCACGCCCAGCAGCCGGTCGCGGTCGTGGCGTTCCTGCTCTGCCAACCCAATGATGTAATCTTTCACCTGCTGCACAGCGTGGGCGGTGTGGCTGTGGTTCAGGTTGTCACGCAGCGAACCGGGGGGCTCGTATTCGATGACGAAGCGGTTGTAAACGGCATCGGCGCGGCCCCTCGCCAGGGTATACTGCTCGCGCAAAAGCAGGTGCACGCCAAGTTGTTTTGCAATGTGCTCGATTTCATCGTTGACGCGATGCTCGAATTCGGCCTCGTTGTGCGCGCGGCTGGCAGCCGTTTGAACATAGGCTGCGAAGTCGGCTCCTAGCTTCCGAAATTCACGATATGTGTGAAGCACGTCCATGGCGCGTGCATTTACTCCTCAGACTGTCATCCATCTTGCCAGAAGTTGATGTACAGGATCGATCTTTGCGCCCAACGTTTGGCTCAGCCGCCCGACGATAGGTGGGTCGGCTGTAGCGGGTGTTAGGCGGAATCTTATTCCGCCATGAGCTTCTTGTCAAACCAGTCTATCAAACGTTCCTGTTCGCTCGTCTCTGGCCTAGACCCTGCGTCGCAGATAGTCTTCTCTGCCTGCGCTCGGCTCACACCCAGGGCAAGCAACAAACAGATTGCGAAGGTGCCGGTGCGTCCAATCCCAGCACCACAATGCACTAGAATCGTCTCGCCCGAGCGCAGGAACTCTGCGACGGCCTTGACGAATTCGGCGAATCTATCTCGGTCCTTAGGAACTCCATAGTCCGGAATCACAAAGCATTTTCTCGAGCAACTGATGGCGCCGCCCTTGATGGCAGTGGCGTACGATGGGGATTTCCTCTCAATCTCGTCGTCGGGAGCGAGGCACACGATAGTCTGAATGTTGCATCGGCTCGCTTCAGCAGCAAAATCGCCCCACGACTCACAGCGTCCCGGCATACTATGCAGGTAGATCCGTCCTGGGATGTTCTGTGGCAATGTGACAGTTCGGAACATTAGGCTGCCTCCAGTCCGCTGGTGTCGTCTGGCCGGCTATGACCACCTAACGACCAGCGGCTCACCCGCCAATCAGGCACGCCGCTCATACCCACACACACGCCACGGCTCCAGCAGCTATGGACCTCCGGCCGCGCAGAGCGGGCCAACAGGATATATCAGGTGGACGCTGCCCGCATTTCCCTCAAGCGGGCCAACGCAGCCTGGTACCTTTCATCCTGCTCGGCTCGATCGACGAGACGCGCACACGGGAACGTGTCACACTCGCTACAATGCCTGTGACCCCGCCCGTCCACACAGCACTGCAGAATCCAGCAGTCGGCAGACCAGTGCGTGTCTCGATCCCCCAGGCAGCCGGTGCAATACATCTTCCGCTCGATGATCTCCGCCATGCCTTCGCCATCGGAGAGCCAGCCCTGACGCCTGAACCACTTGACGATAGCCTCGGCAGCAAGCGGATCTGTCGGCACCAACCTGATCTTGCAGGACCCGCAATCCAGACCACAAGCCCCAATCATCCTGTCATCCATGCGACCTCCATTCAGAGCCAAGCCCATTGCCAACCAGGAAAGTGGTGCCTGACGGAGATGCTGAGGCGCGCCGCCGGCTTTGCTCTAGTACCCTCAGTCACTGGCTGATCTTCTCATGCGAAGCCCCCGCGGCTACCCGACGCCGCTTGGCGCTTTCGCATCTTCAACAATTTCGATCTCTACGTGTAGCACATCCTCTTCTGGCTCCTGTAGAGTGGCGCTGGTTATCCTGACCGGTATTTCCCAGGTGACACAGTGCTCGATTTCGCCCAGCCAAATATGGAACGGTTCGAAACCATATTCTGGGCGATGCTGAATCAATTTCTCTATACTGTAAGCAATGTAATGGACCCCATCTCTGATGTCGTGAAATGGGCCACTAGTGTTGGATACTTCCTGGATGTGATCCACAGACGAGGGACGTAGCATGCTGTACGGGACAGGTGGTACTAGACTGACAGATGGCTGTGGCCCCGGTGGTAGCTCGCACAGATCTTGCACTACGAGTTCGAGGAGATCCTCCTTGGTGAGACCAAGTTCTTCTGCGGTGTCGTCAGTTATCGGTTCAACGGGATGTTGGTGTTTAGCAGGTTTCCTATAAGCCTCCGGCATCGTGAACTCAATCGTTACGTTGTTTGCAGGGTAATGTCCTTCATTGTGGACTACGGGAACGACAGAGCGCGTTCTGTCGTTCGCGATTCTCTGCTCGTACCGCCTGACTAGGTAGCTGCGATATTTGGGAAGGTACTCCTCGACATCTTCCTCGTAGTGAGGGTTGGGTTTGTGGTTCACTGATTCAACGATTGATGTAATTATGTTGGGTGCAGAGTGACGATCTCGCCATTTCTTGAGCAAGCAGTCGCGTTTTTTCTCTACCAGAGCATTCAAATCGGGTTTCGGTGGTAATGGGCGGAGTTGAATTCGGAGGGTTTTGGTCAGATGACCAG
>JAGHDT010000492.1 GCA_021159805.1 Anaerolineae bacterium | reverse complement strand
GATCCCGGGCGATACCGGCGAAGAAGCCATTGCCGGGCTGCTCTTCGACGTCGCGGCCCTGTCTATTCGCGTCAACAAGCCGCTGACGGCCCGGCTGATGCCGCTGCCGGGCAAAGTCGCCGGCGACCTCGTCCATTTCGATTTCGCCTACTTCGCTGATGGTGGCGTCCTGGCCCTTGGTGAAGGTGGGGATGGCCCGCTCGCAGCTACACCCACGCTGGGGCTGAACGCGTACCGCAGAGAATGAACTGAAGGAGGCTCCTGATCGCACGAACTTTGGAACCGGTGACTCCCCCGTGGCACGAACAGCACAGATGGCCCCAGGCACAACCCGGGAGCCTTGTGCGTTCCTGCAACGCTAGATTCGAGCGAACGCTGCTTCCGCGTCAGGAGTTAGCAAGGAGACGAAGGTGTAGATACCCAGCACCGTTCCCAGCGGGAACCCGGGCAGATTCAGGAATCCGAGGATCAGAGCGAGCACCCTGGCCCACTGCCTAAACTTCAGCAGCCCGATACCCACAACGATCCCCGGCGCTGAGCCCAGCGTCACAATCCCGCAGACGAGCACGCCCACGATGAGCAAGATGCCCATCGCGTCCCGATCTCCGGTGATCAGTCCCGCGCCCAACAGTATCGCCAGCACGCTCACACCGACGAGCACGCCCAGAATGCCGAGAACGATATACAACCATCCCAGCACTTTGATATTCGTTTCCATTTCATCCTCCTTGCTGTGTCTGTTTTCTGGTCTCTATACGCATCCCATCGCAGCGACGTTGCATAGTCTTGTCAATACCGCAGTGGCTCAGAACCAACTGAGCGTCTCTCTGTCAGACAGAGGTTTTCCATTTTCCGCTCTGTGCTATCATAAAGGCAATCTGATTCGACCGAATAGTGAATAGTGTCTCCGAGTTTCATAGCCTGAAGGCGTTCCACCAAACTCCTATGGCGTGAAACCGATAGGGTATAACTGGAAACGGTTATGCCTCCCGTGCCTGGAAAGGGGATGCGCCAGTTAGCTGCCATGGCGTCCTTCCCCAGGACGCTATTTTCTTTGCACTTGGTAGTCCACAAGATCAACAAAGCTGCGCGTCGGTTTCCATAGCCAATCTCACACTGACACAGGGAGGAGAAACCCGATATGAAGAAGCGCGTGTTGTGGATACCCACCATTCTGATGCTCGGACTGGCTCTGCTGGTAGGCTGTGGCTCGGATCAGCCCGTGCCGCCGGCGAACGTTTCCGGGGAGTCGCCCCTGGAGGGCAAGCTGATTATCTTCCACGCCGGCAGCCTGACGGTCCCGATCAAAGACCTCACCCAGGCGTTTCGGGTCGAACATCCCGGCGTCACCTTCGAGACCGAGGGATCGGGGAGCAACACCGCGGCCCGCAAGATCAGCGAATTGGGTCGCGAGGCCGACGTGATGATGTCAGCCGACTACACCGTCATTGACAAGCTATTGATCCCGGAGTTCGCTGGCTGGTGCATCCAGTTCGCCCGCAACACGATGGTCATCGCCTACACCGAGGATTCCCTGTACGCCGACGAGATCACTGGTGATAACTGGCACGAGATCCTCATCCGCGACGGCGTCATCTACGGCCACTCGGAACCCGATGTCGACCCGTGTGGCTACCGTACGTTGCTGGTCTGGCAACTGGCCGAGAGGTATTATGGCGTTGACGACCTACACCATGCCCTTGACGAACGCTGCCCACCGGAGAACATTCGCCCCAGATCGGTCGAACTGATCGCGCTGCTGCAATCGGGCGATATGGACTATGCTTTCGAGTACCGATCGGTGGCGGTGCAACACGACCTCAAGTTCGTCGAACTGCCGGACGAGATCAACCTGAGCATGGTCGAGTATGCCGACTTCTACAGTCAGGCGACGGTGGAAATCGCGGGCACGGAACCCGGCGCGACAATGACGATGGCCGGCACACCGATCGTCTACGGCGTGACCATCCCCAAGAATGCCCCCACCCCCGAACTGGCGCTCGAGTTCGTCAAGTTCCTGCTCAGTGATGAGGCCCAGGCGATTATGGCTGCGCAGGGCCAGCCGCCCATCGTACCGGCGGTGGCGTCAACGGGCGTGGACATTCTTCCTGCCGAGTTGCAGTTGTTGGTCGAGTAAGTGGCACACGGATGAAACCCCTGTTCGCCAACCGGATGCACGCCACATTCGCTGTGCTCGGCTTGCTGTTGGTTCTGTTCATCGCCTGGCCCCTGCTGCGGACCGTCCTGGCTTCGTCACCGGCCCTACTCTGGCAGACCGTGCTGGACGAGGAGGTGCGCAGCTCAATCTGGCTGACATTCTATGCGTCGCTGTTTGCCACACTCATCGGCTTCATCTTGGGCGTGCCGCTGGCCTACCTGCTGGCCCGGACCGATTTCCCCGGCAAACGACTGGTCGAGGGGATCGTGGACCTGCCCGTCGTCGTGCCTCACTCGGCAGCTGGCATTGCGCTGCTGATGGTCTTCGGCCGGCGCACCCTCCTGGGACAGACATTCAGCCTCGTGGGGATCAAGTTCGTCTCCGCCGTACCGGGCATCATCATCGCGATGCTCTTCGTAAGCCTTGCGCACCTGGTCAACGCGGCGCGGGAGGGGTTCGAAGCGGTGCCCACCCGGCTGGAGCGGGTCGCCCGTACACTGGGGGCCTCCCCCTGGGTTGCGTTTTGGCGTGTCGCGTTCCCGCTGGCCTGGCGTTCCATCCTGTCCGGGATCATCCTGATGTGGGCACGGGGACTGAGCGAGTTCGGAGCCGTGGTCATCCTGGCCTACCACCCGACGGTCGCGCCGGTGCTCTTGTTCGAGCGGTTCGCGTCCTTTGGCCTGCAATACGCCCGCCCTGTAGCGACATTGATCCTCCTGATCTGCCTGACGACCTTTGTGACGCTGCGGATCGTAGCCGGAAAGCGAGGCCGAAGATGAGCAGCGGCGTGCAGGTTTGCGACCTATCGGTTGACCTGGGCGAGTTTCACCTTCGGGAGATCACGCTGGACGTGGCGCCCGGCGAGTATATGGTTGTCCTCGGCCCGACCGGCGGGGGCAAGACCGTGCTGCTCGAGACCATCGCCGGACTACACAGGCCGCGCCGGGGACAGGTCCGGATGAACGGGGAAGATGCCACAGCCACAGCGCCGGAGGAGCGCGGGATCGGCTTCGTCTACCAGGATTACGCACTCTTCCCGCACCTGAACGTTGCGGACAACATCGCCTTTGGCCTGACACTGGGTCGGGGACGACGGCACCGAGGAAAGCGGCGCCTGCCTTCCGGCACTGCCATCGAGCAGCGGGTGAACGAGATGGCACAGCTCTTATCCATTGAGCACCTGCTTCATCGCAACCCCAGCAGGCTCAGCGGTGGCGAGCAACAGAGAGTAGCGCTGGCGCGGGCGCTGATCGTCAAACCGCGACTGTTGCTGCTGGATGAACCACTCAGCGCGCTTGACCCCACCACCCGGGAAGATCTGCAGCGCGAGTTGGCGCGTCTACACCGGGCCCTGGGCACCACCACTATCCACGTCACCCACAACTTCGAGGAAGCCGTCGCCCTGGGCGATCGCATCGCCGTCTTGAACTCAGGGCACATTGTGCAGGTGGGGCTACCGGACGAGATCTTCAGGAAACCGGCTTCCGAGTTTGTGGCCCGCTTTGTGGGAGTGCGAAACATCCTTCAAGGCGACTTGCAGCCCGCCGAGGGCGGGTACAAGCTACTCGCCCTCGACGGGATCCAGATCGCCGTAGTGACAGAACTGACCGGGAGAGTCCGCGCGTCCATCCGGCCGGAGGATATCTTCATCTTTCAGGAACTACGACGCTCCAGCGTGCGCAACACATTCCGGGGCCGAATCGTCGAGATCGCTGACCGCGGGACGCTCCTCTACGTCACCGTGCACCTTCCCCCCGACCTGACCTGCGTCATCACAAGGCGCTCACTGGAGGAGTTGGAGCTGACAGTGGGCCAGGAGGTCTCCATCGGCTTCAAGGCCTCGGCCGTCCACGTTTTCTGAGAGACCTCTGGCCGGAGGCTGCCCGTGTTCCGGCCTTGGACCCATAGGAAGCGTGTTGCGCATCTGAGGCAATAACCGCATGCCTGCTGCAGAACAACCCTCGCAGCTCTGCGCCACCGGCTGCACAGACTGTCACCGCTCGCGATATGCCGATGGCACGTCTTCCGCGGCGGCAACGTCAGGCGGTTACGCACAGCGAACAGCGGCAAGAGACGACCCGGTGGGTCGTCTGTACAAGATACAATCAGATTTCGTACAGACGTCGTGCCGGAAGACGTGTCACAACGCCGTCTTCCGGACGGGGACCCGGATTGCGCTATCCCGTCGCTCATTGGCCTCGCGGCAAAGCAGCTGGACCCAAGCTCAATCGCCCACAATGCCTTGCCAATGATCTTGTCGCACTCCGTCAGGCAAGCCAGCCCAATATGGTATAATCGATCCATCCGATACTTAACCTAGCCTGGAGGCTTCCCACTATGGAGATTAGGGCTGTTGTGGGCCACATTACTGAACAGGAAACGCCGGCGATCGCGTTGGGTCTCTTTGAAGGGACCGAGATCCCGCTGGCGGGTACGGCTGGTGAGTTGGACGCAGCCCTCAACGGAGAACTGGGCTCGGTCATCGCAGATGGGGATTTCAAAGGCAAGATCAACGAAACCTTGGTACTCTACACGCACGACTGGCTCCCTGCCAAGCGGCTCATCCTTGTTGGCCTCGGGAAGCCTGAGGAGGTCACGCTCAACGTCATCCGTGAGGCTTCCGCAACCACTGCACAGAAAGCACGTTCGCTCGGGCTATCCACATTGCACACGGTCGTATTTGGTGAGGACGTAGAGGGAATCTCGCGTGAGCTGTCCACCTCAGCGGCCGCCGAAGCCGTGGCAGAGGGCGCGCTCCTGGGACTCTACCGGTTCACCGAACTCAAGACCCAGGACGAGAACCATCGCGCGGATCCCGAGCAACTGGTTATCGTGATCTCCGGGGAGAACGATTTGGCTGCGATGCAGGAGGCTCTGAACCGCGGGCAGATCGTGGCGGAGTCCACGATGCTGGCTCGCGACCTGGTCAATCGCCCGGCCAACGTTGCCACCCCTTCCCACCTGGCCAAAGTGGCCCAGGAGATCGCCACAGAGACCGGCACGGTATGCAAGATCCTTGAGAAGCCCGCACTGAAAGAGCTGGGAATGCACCTATTCCTGAGCGTCAACCAGGGTGGGAACGAACCCGCGCGGATGATCGTGCTGGAACACAATGCGGGTGTGCCGGATCTCCCCACCGTCGTCCTGGTCGGCAAGGGGATCACGTTCGATACAGGGGGGATTTCGCTCAAACCCAGCCGGGGTATGGAAGCCATGAAGGGCGATATGGGCGGCGCAGCTGCTGTGCTGGGTGCTCTGCGCGCCGTCGCGCTTCTCAATCTCCCTCTGCACGTTGTCGGGTTAGCACCGGTCACCGACAATATGCCCGATGCCCAGGCAACCAAGCCCGGCGACGTGGTCAAATCGCTCAACGGACTTACCGTAGAGATCATCAACACCGATGCCGAGGGACGGTTGATTCTCGCGGACGCCTTGACCTACGCCGGCGAGTTCCAGCCCGACGCGGTCTTTGATGTTGCCACGCTGACCGGCGGGCGGATCGTAGCCCTCGGTGACCACGCGGCCGCTGTCATGGGGGATCAAGGCCTGATCGACCGGTTGGTCGCTGCCGGCGAGGCCACGAAGGAGCGCGTGTGGCCGATGCCGCTCTTCAAGGAGTACGGCAAGCAGATAGAAAGCGACGTCGCCGACCTCAAGAACGTCGGTGGGCGCGCCGCCAGCAGCATCACCGCGGCCTACTTCCTGAGCAAGTTCGTGCCGGACGGGATCAAGTGGGCCCACATTGATATCGCCGGATTGGGGATCCGGGACAAGTCAGATCCCTATGTTCCCAAAGGCGCCACCGGATTTGGCGTGCGCCTTTTCGTTGAAGCTCTGCGGAGATGGGACGCCTGACAGTGTCCATCTGGACAAGTCCACAGATAGCCGACTATGAGTGATAACGTAGATCCAGGCCAATTATCCCCGCACCAGGCGAAATCGCTGGGGAACTCGCTGACCCTCCAGGAGCTGACCGACGCTATGAACGCCTTTGTCGCGGCGATGGGATGGTACAAGCCGAACTCACCGTGTGAACAGTCACCGCGCAACATAGCTGTCTCGCTGTCGCTCGAGGCCGCCGAGGTGCTCGAACACTACCAGTGGGGAGAGCACGCGAATAGCGAGGCACTGTCTGAAGAACTCGCCGACGTGTTACTCTATCTGCTGCAACTGGCCTACCTGACCGGGATTGATCTCGGCGATGCCGTGATGGAGAAACTGTCCATCAACTACGAGCGATTCGGACCGAGCCCGACACAGTCGGGGCCGGCATAGCCGGTTCGTAGCGCACGACCCGCGTGACGAGGCCGCAGCCAATCCATTAGGAGGAAGGAAGTGGTACGCAATGCGTGTTCTGGCGATCAGTGACGAAGTCACGAATTCGCTCTATCCCTTGAACCTTGGCCAATGGACCGGACCGATTGACGTGCTCATTGATTGTGGTGATCTCCCCTATGGCTATAGGGACTTCATCGTGACCCAGACGCATGTGAAGCACGTCCTCTTCCTACACGGGAATCACGACGGGCCACAATCGCTGCCCGACGGGGGAAGAACCGGCCAGCCGCCAGGTTGGAGCAATAGTGACCAGCGCGCTGTCTATCTCAAGAAGCTGGGTCCTCTGGCAGCAGGGCTGCCGGGCAGCCTAGCGAAGACCTCACAGGCAAGGGAGTGAAAGGAAGATTATGGCAGAGTTTCTAACACCGCAGAGCGAAGACTTTTCCAAATGGTACAACGAGATCGTACTGAAAGCCGACCTGGCCGACTATTCCCCAGTTCGCGGCTGCATGGTCATCAAGCCCTATGGCTACACCCTTTGGGAGCGCATCCGTGATGAGCTAGACCTTCGATTCAAGGAAACAGGGCACGTCAACGCCTACTTTCCCCTCTTCATCCCTATGAGCTTTCTGGAGAAGGAAAGCGAACATGTGAAAGGATTCTCACCGGAATTGGCCGTCGTCACCCACGGTGGCGGCAAGGAACTCGACGAGCCGCTGGTCGTGCGCCCCACGTCTGAGACCATCATCGGGCACATGTACTCGAAGTGGATCCAATCCTACCGGGATCTTCCACTGCTCATCAACCAATGGGCCAACGTCGTGCGGTGGGAGATGCGGACTCGTCTCTTCCTGCGCACAACTGAGTTCCTGTGGCAGGAACGCCACACAGCCCACGCAACTGAGGAAGAGGCCGTCGAGGAAACGCTGCGCATGCTCGGCGTCTACACCGACTTCTGCGTCAAAGAGGCCGCCATCCCCGTCATCCCCGGTCGCAAAAGCGAGAGCGAGAAGTTCGCCGGTGCCGTCGCCAGCTACACAATCGAGGCGATGATGAAGGACGGCAAGGCGCTCCAGTCCGGAACAAGCCACTTTCTCGGGCAGAACTTCGCCAAAGCTTTTGATATCCAGTATCTCGACGAAAAGAACAAACAGCAGCTCGCCTGGACCACCTCGTGGGGCGTCAGCACGCGTATGGTCGGAGCGGTCGTGATGACCCACGGCGACGACCAGGGGCTGGTACTGCCGCCGCACCTTGCCCCGATCCAGGTGGTCATCGTGCCGATCTGGCGCAAGAACAAGGAACGCGGGGCCGTGCTGGAGGCCGCCAAACAGATCAAAGAGCGGCTCAGCAAGTTGGTTCGGGTGAAGCTGGATGATCGCGAGGGCTTCTCACCCGGCTGGAAGTACAATGACTGGGAGATGCGGGGCGTGCCGCTGCGCATTGAGATCGGGCCCCGCGACATCGTGAAGCAGAACGTGATGGTCGCACGGCGTGACATCCCCGGGCGGGATGGCAAGATGCTGATTCCTATGTCCGAAATCGAGGGACGCATCCCCGCGATGCTGGAGACGGTGCAGGATGCCATCTACCAGAAGGCAAAAGACTTCCGCGATGGCAACGTCCGGGATGTCGAGACGTATGATGAACTCAAAGAGGCCATTCAGACCGGCTTCGCTCGGGCTTGGTGGGCGGGTGACCGCGAGGACGAGACCCGCGTCAAAGATGAGACCAAGGCCACCGTGCGCTGCATCCCCGACGAACAGCCCGGCGGTTCGGGAACCTGCGTCTACACGGGCAAGCCCGCCACCGAAGTCGCCATCTTCGGGAAGGCATACTAACTGCAGTCAGCTCACTGGCAACAAGACCGGGACAGGTTGACTGTCCCGGTCTTCTGTTCTGCTTCGAAAACAGCCTTCTGCGATGCGCTCTGCGGGCCCAAAGCCTTTCGCCCAGTCTCGACCCGAGTCTGCTCAGGCCGAGGCTTTGGGCCCTTCTGCTCGCTGCGTTTGGGTGCTACGTGATGCGCAGAGCGAAGATGACGTCACTTCAGGCATTACCCACAGACAGGACAGCGAGGATTGCGCGTGTAGCTGACCACATCAAACGTGCTATGCAAACCGTCCCACAGCAGTAACCGGTCGGCCAAGGTATCACCAACGCCCAGGAGCAGCTTGAGTGCCTCAACCCCCTCCAGGGCGCCCATCACCCCGGCAGCGGCGCCGATGACGCCCAACTCCGCCGCAGAAGGATAGGTACCCGGCTCAGGCAGTTCGGGGAACAGACAAGCACGGCAGCCGTGACCCGGCACGTAAGCTCCCATCTGGCCTTCCCAACGCGTGACGGCGGCCCACACCAACGGAATGCCGGCATCGACGCACAGTTCATTCATCAGGCTCTTGGTCTCGAGATTGTCACTGGCCTCAACCACCAGATCATACCCACCCACCAGCTGCCGTCCGTTCTCGCGAAGGACCTGCTCCTCGTGAGGGATTGCCTTTGTGGCGGGACTAAGAGCCCTGAGGCGCTGAACGGCGGTCATCACCTTACTGCGTCCGATATCCTCCGTTGTGTACAGGATCTGGCGATTCAGGTTGGACTCGCTCACCTTGTCGTGATCAGCAATGCCCAGGGTTCCCACCCCGGCCGCAGCCAAGTACAGCAGAATAGGTGAACCGAGCCCGCCGGCGCCAACGACGAGCACGCGCGAAGCTTCAAGCCGGGCCTGCCCAGCTTCGCCGATCGTCGGCATCGCCAGTTGACGCTTATGTCGTTCATCCATTAGCATCTCTCAGTCCTCACACCAGAACGCAGCACACTCCCCACCTGCCCTCAGGCAGTTTCCAACACCATCTCGGACTCCTTCCCAGCCGCCTCGTCCTCCGCAGACGCGTCCTTTCTGGGCGATCCTGATGCCCTATCGACATCGCCCTGCGGCAGGATGGCCTCATCACGACTGCTGTGCGCGGGACCTGGCGTCACGGCCTCCTGCGGTAACGGCGCGACCGGGCGAGCCGCCGGTGGGCGCGGTGCAGGCCCGCCCGGGGGCCGCGATGATGAGCCGCTTACGCCGCGTGTTGCATAGGGGACGGTACCAAAACGAGTCAGGACCACTGCCCCGGCAGCCGCCGGCACAAGCAGGAAGAGCAGAAATGTGTTGAGCGCCCCAAATGCACGCGCCAGCACCAGAATGAACGAGATCAACGCGGTGCCAACGACAGCAGCCGTCACAGCCTTCGGCGCCGCCTGGCTGAACGCGCCCTCGAGAATCCTGCGCCCGAGCACTTGCCCTAGCGCGACCCATCCGAGGAGAACACCGATAGCGATGATTGTTATGCCGACCAAAGCAAAGGGGCTCAGACAGATTGTGATCGCCAGCACAGCAGCGGCTAATACCGCGAGGATCAACGACAAAAGCCCCGCACCAAAGGCCGGCAGCGGCGCCTCCGCGACAACGCGGCTGACACGCTCCACGTGAGTGGGCCAGAGACTGGCAATCACCAACGCCAGGAGGCTCAGCATCACAACACCGGCGATGCCCTTCACCAGGCGCCAAAAGTAGGTCACCCACCGCGGTGTACGGTTGACCTCGACGGTTCGCTCGATCGTCTTGGGCCACACAAAGGGGTCCGGCACGGTAATGCCTTCCGGAAGGTCCCGGTCCTGTCCATCTGCCGGCGCGAACTCACCTTCGATGACCGCACCGGGCGCCTGGTCCACGCTACCGGCCGCGGCCACGTCACCCTCGATAATCGCAGTTTCACGCAGCACCAACGAGCCAGCGGTGAATAGGTCGCCCTCGATCCTGCCAGACACGTCCGCCGATCCCATCACCACAAGCTGACCCTCAAGAACCGCGCCGGCTCCCATAGTAAACGGGCCGAAGACCGTGAGGTCCCCACGCAGTTCCGAGCCTGCCCCCAGCTCAACCGGACCACCAATCACGACCAGGTCGCCGTGGACACGGTTACCGGGCTGAAGGGTATAGGCCCCGAAGTGAACGCCGCCCCCCTCCTGCATCTCCGGTGAGGCCAGGGCGGGCAGCCCCGGCAACGCCAGCAACACCGCGACTGCTAAACCAAGCCATAGTTTTCTCATCAGATCCCTCCGCCTGACACGAACTCTCAGCAGTTGTCAACCGCCAGATACAACCCACCCGCACTCAGCAACCGGGCTGAACTCAAGCCATGCCGCGGGCACGCCGGCGGCTGGATAGCCAGACAATGGCAAACGTCATCAGCAAGCCATCCGGCACAACC
Source organism: Anaerolineae bacterium (assembly GCA_021159805.1). Taxonomy (GTDB): domain Bacteria; phylum Chloroflexota; class Anaerolineae; order B4-G1; family SLSP01; genus PWVB01. The sequence goes on along the minus strand of JAGHDT010000492.1, from coordinate 9,944 downwards.
AAGGCGTAGGCCACCAAAGCAGTCCCCACCACATAGGGCAGTATCGTCCGCCAGCGGACAAGCAGGGCTAGCATGGTCTGCACAAGCGAGTGAAAAAGGATGTCGCGCGCGAAAAACATCACGCCGACGCCCAGTTCGAATGAGGAGAGCGCCGACCTCGCAACGCCGACAACCAGCAGACTGGTCAGGGCAATGACTAACGACCCGGCCAGAAAGCTCAACATCCGGTGCCAACGTTGCTTGTTGGCAATCAGCTGCACCGTCGCATCCGTGAAACCCGCCGGCAACGCAGGTGGCGCCGGGACCTGGCTCAAAAACAGATCGACGCGCGTCAAGGCAGCCAGTTCCTGCCGGCAGCTCTCACACTGCAACAGGTGCGCACCCCATCGCACCTCCTCATCCGGCGTCAGCTCATCATCCAACACACGAATCCACCACGCCTCACTATGTAGTTCCTGTGAAGGCATCTTCAGCTTCTCAGGCATAGGTCTCCTCCTGAACCAACAACTCCGCTATCGTCCGGCGGGCACGGAATAATCTCGATTTGATCGCAGAGACCGTCAGTCCGGTGACTTCCTCGATCTCTATATACGGCATCCCTTCCCAATAGAAAAGCGTCACAACCATACGGTCGGCAGGACTCAGATCATCCAAGACTGCACGAACCGCAGCGTGACGCTCGTTGCGCAAATACTCTCGCTCCGGGCTCGGGCTGTTGCCCGCTTGCCACTCCCAGGCACCGTCCTCTCCCATCCCATCCAACGACAGGGCATCCTTACGGCGCCGGATCCGATCAATGCACCCATTGGACGCAATGCGCAGGATCCACGGCTTGAACGGGCGCTCGACATCATAGGAATGCAGGTTTGTAACAGCCTTAACCAGGGCCTCCTGCGCCGCATCTTCAGCCTCCGTGACTTCTCCGAGCATCCGATAGCAGACGTTGAAGACTTTCTGCTGATAGGTCTCAACCAGCTTGGTGATCGATGCTGCATCACCCCTCTGCGCCAAACGCAGAAAATCCCCTTCAATCGCCTCCTGACCATCCTCACCCACCGACATTCGCACAGGCAACCCTTTCATGTGCTAAGCGCCTGATCTTATCTTATGAAGACCGGATCCCGGTAAGAGCCTGGTCCGTCTTGCAGCTGCATTCTATATACGGGGCCACCCGCCCGAGGTTGCATAAACAATAGAGGGCGACCCGCAGGTCGCCCTCTATCATCCTTCATCGTGCGCTAGACAGATTCCAGCCGGAACGGCTGCTGGAGATCAGAGAGCAGCAGTGACTCCGGCTCCTCTTCAATGTCGCTGAGCAGCGTCCCCTTGGGAAGTTCCTTCGCAACGGGCACACCCTCGTACATTTCGATCGGACCGTCGGATCCCTCGATATCCCCGCGATAGCCGGTACCGGCAGGAATCAGTTTGCCAATGATCACGTTTTCCTTCAGGCCATACAGAGGATCCTCAGCCGAGCGGACAGCCGCGTTCGACAGAATCTTGATCGTATGCTGGAAGGAAGCCGCCGACAGGAAAGAATCCGAGGCCAACGAAGCCTTGGTCAATCCCAGCAGCACCTGACGTGCCCGCGCCGGCGTCTTGCCCTGCTCCACCATCTCCAGGTTCGTGCGCTCGAAGAGCACGCGATTGGCCAGATCTCCCGGCAGGAACTCGGTATCCCCAGACTCCGTCACCAGCACGCGGCTGATCATCCGCCGGATGATCACTTCGAAGTGCTTGTCCGAGATATTCACACCCTGGGTTCGGTATACCTGCTGCACTTCACTCAGGATGTGCAGCTGAACAGCCTCGCGACCCTGAACCTGCAGGATGCGGTGCGGATTCGGCACACCTTCGTAGAGCTGGGTGCCGGCAGGAACCTTCTGTCCATCGGCCACCAGCAGGCGAGCTGAAGGCGGCACTGCGTAGGTCTGTTCCTGGCGGACATCGTAGATGAGCATCATATCCTGGCCATCGCGACTGATGCGGCCCTTGGACTTGGCGCGCAGCTCTTGCACGCCGTCCTCGCCCTCATAGCGCGCCAGACCATCCTCCTGCGCGACCTCATCGCCGTCCTCGACAAACACTTCCCATCCCTCGGGAATATCGTAACTGACTTTTTTGACCTGGCTATCGACAATCGTCACGTCAGCGAAGTCGCCATCTCGGGTGATGTGCACCACACCACTGAAGTCAGTGATCTCGGCCTCACCCTCGGGGGTCACACGCGCCTCCAGCAGCTCCTCAACGCGCGGGAGACCGCTGGTGATGTCACCGCTGCTCGACGCCGTACCACCGGTGTGGAACGTACGCAGCGTCAGCTGCGTGCCGGGCTCACCAATCGACTGGGCAGCGATGATGCCGATGGCCGTTCCAATCTGTACGATGCCGCCGCGACCCAGGTCACGGCCGTAGCAGAGTCCGCAGATACCGTGATCCAGCTCGCACGTCATAGGCGAGCGCACGAAGATATCCTCGATGGCCAACTTCTGAATCAGCTCAGCGGCATCCTCATCGATCTCTTCGTTGCGATCAACGATGACCTCGCCGGTCTTCGGATGCACAACCGGCGCAGCGACAACACGTCCCCACAGACGTCCCGCCAAGTCCTGACCACCGATATTGTCACCGCGGCGGATCCAGATACCTGCCCGTGTGCCACAATCGTGCGCATTGACGATGATATCCTGCACCGTATCCACCAGACGGCGCGTCAGATAGCCGGCACCGGCTGTACGCAGCGCCGTGTCCGCCAGCCCTTTGCGAGAGCCGTGTGTGGAGATAAAGTACTCCAGCGCTGTCAGGCCTTCTCGCAAGTTTGAACGAATCGGCAGCGGGATGATCCGACCCGAGGGATCGGCCATCAGACCGCGCATACCCGACAGCTGAGCAATAGGACCGAAGTTACCCTTGGATGCACCAGACTTGGCCATCACGGAGATAGGGCCATACGGGTCCAGACCACTCGCCACAGCCTTGGATACCAGGTCACGCGCACGCGACCAAATCTCGACGGTGCGGCTGTACTGCTCCTCTTCCGTAAGCAGACCACGGCGATACTGGCGATCGATCTCGGACACTTCTTGCGTGGCCTCGTCAAGGATCGCCGGCTTCTCTTCCGGAACCGTCAGATCATAGACCGAGATCGTGACACCGGAGATCGTCGCGTATTCAAACCCCAATCGCTTGATGGAATCAGCCAGCTCGACAGCGATCTCACGTCCAAGATGACGGTAACAGACCGCGATCAGATCGTTCAGTCCACCCTTATCCAACGGGTAGTTGATCAACCGCAGAACATCGGGAACGATCCGGTTGAAGAGCGCCCGGCCAACGGTCGTCTCCGTTAGCACATCAGGTGCAGGGAGTTCGTCGTAGATCTGAGCAACCTTAACTTTGGCATGCAGGCCCACGACACCAAGCCGGTAGGCCATCTCAACCTCGTCGATGTCGGAAAAGATCTTGCCGTCACCCTTGTCGGCCGGAAGATCCATCGTCATGTAGTAGATGCCCATGCACATATCCTTGGAGGGGCCCACAACAGGCTGGCCATCCGCGGGCTTGAGCAGGTTGCGGGTCGCCAACATCAGCGTGCGAGCTTCCTCAACGGCCTTGCGTGAGAGAGGCACGTGCACAGCCATCTGGTCGCCGTCGAAGTCGGCGTTGAATGCCGAACAGACCAGGGGGTGCAGGTGAATAGCCTTACCCTCAACCAGGACCGGCTCGAACGCCTGGATGCCCAGACGGTGCAACGTCGGCGCACGGTTCAGCATAACAGGGCGATCCTGAATGACCTCTTCCAACACCTCCCACACCTCGGGGCGCTGTCGTTCGATCAGTCGCTTGGCCGCCTTCACGTTCGTCGCGTAATTGTACTCAACCAGCCGCTGAATGATGAAGGGGCGGTAGAGCTCCAGGGCCATCATCTTGGGCAGACCGCATTGATCCATCCTAAGGTGCGGGCCGACTACGATCACGGAACGGCCGGAGTAGTCGACACGCTTGCCCAGCAAGTTGCGGCGGAAGCGCCCCTTCTTGCCCTTGAGCATATCGCTCAGGGATTTCAGCTGCCGGCGACCGCGGCGGCTCATAGCCTTGCCGCGCTGACTGTTGTCGATCAGGCTGTCCACAGCCTCCTGCAACATACGCTTCTCGTTGTTGATGATAACTTCCGGCGCACCCAGCTCCAGGAGTCGCTTGAGGCGGTTGTTGCGGTTGATGACCCGGCGATAGAGATCGTTGAGGTCAGATGTGGCAAAACGCCCACCATCCAACTGCACCATCGGGCGCAGCTCGGGCGGCAGGACAGGAAGAACGGTAAGAATCATCCACTCCGGCTTGTTGCGGCTCTTGCGTAAGGCCTCAACCACCGTCAGCCGGCGCGTGGCCCGCTTACGTCGCTGCGCAGAGCGACCGGTGCGCACTTCGTGCCACAGCCTCTCGGAGATCTCCGCCAAGTTAAGGTGCCGCAAAAGCTCATAGACGGCCTCGGCGCCCATCCCGGCCTTGAAGACCTGGCCCCAACGTTGGCGCAGGTCACGATACCGCTGCTCGTTGAAGAACTGCAGCTCGGCGAGGCCCAGCAACTCCTCGCGCAATCTACCATAGTGAGTGTGAATGATGCTGATCTTCTCGGCCAGTTCCTCACGCACCCGAGCGACACTCAACTGAACGTCTTCAGCTCGCGCGTCAACACCGGCCTCGACAGGGCCCAGAGCCTGGGACTCGCGTTCGCGAATCTGTCTCTCCAGAGCATCCAGAGCGTCCTGAGCCACCGTGTTGAGTACAGCATAGTGATCACGGCTGATCACCTCATCGGCATCAACGATCACTGTATCCGTCGGCGTGAAGACGATGGCTTCGCTGGTCGCGTGCCCCATCATACCCTCAAAGCGGTCCTGAAGACGCCGGGCCTCGCCCAGGACCTGCTCGGTCCGGGTGTTGAGTTCATCGTCCAGTTGATCCTTGAGCTTCTTCTGGGCAGCCTCCAGCTTCTGCTGGCGCTCGGCAACCCGGCCCTCGAGCTCGGCGATCCGAGCTTCGGCAGCCTCTTCCATGCGAACTGTGCGAGCATTATCCTCTTGATCGATGCGCTTGAGGGCTCGCTGGCGCGCGTCCTCGTCCACAGAGATGACAATATACTGAGCAAAATAGAGAACGCGATCCAGGTTGCGTTTGCTAAGATCCAGGAGAACACTCAGGTGGCTGGGAATTCGGCGTGTGTACCAGATATGAGCAACAGGAGCGGCCAACGCAATGTGCCCCATCCGTTCACGACGAACTGAAGAACGCGTGACTTCAACGCCGCACTTGTCACAGATGATGCCACGATACCGGATGCCCTTGTATTTACCACAGTAGCACTGGTAATCACGTGATGGACCGAAAATTGCTTCACAAAAGAGCCCGTCCTTTTCTGGACGGAGCCTGCGATAGTTGATTGTCTCAGGTTTGGTCACCTCACCGTAGGACCAAGAGAGAATATCTTGAGGTGAGGCCAAGCTAATACGGAGAACCTTAAACGTGCGTGCTTCGGTCACCCGTTCATCACGGTTCATTCTTCCTCCCCGAGTGGACTGAGCCTAGACGGCCGCAGAAATCAAACGAGCAGCTGAGCAAGTGTGGTGCTCAGTGCTCCCCTCCCCCAATGCCTCGTCAGCGGCATAGCTGCACAATTATAGTCGATCCCGACCAGATGTCAACAGCAATAGACAGGCAGCACAATAACCGCGGCTCACGGAGCCACGTTTCGCATTATTGCATCGCCTGTCTATGTAGATACACTCCTATAGCAAGTATACAGGGTCTGGGAAAGTTGTCAATCCCCCCTAACGCGCTATGATTGCCGTGGAATCGACCGAGAGACCCCTACGAGCGAGGACAAACCGTGGCAACCATCCGCGCGCTACTCAAGACCATGCGACCACATCAATGGACGAAGAATGCTTTCATCTTCGCCGCGCTTATCTTCGATGTCAAACTTTTCGACATCACGTACACCACACGTGCGATCATCGGCTTTGCGCTCTTCTGCCTGGTCTCCGGCGTTGTCTATACCATCAACGACTTGGTGGATATGGAGAGAGACCGCCAGCATCCGCGCAAACAGAAGCGCCCGCTGCCCTCTGGCGAGCTCAAGCCGACCGTTGCCATTGCCGCGGCCATCATATTGGGCGTTTGCGCGATTGTCGCCGCCATCGCGCTTGACCCAATGTTCGCGCTGAATCTCTCAGGTTACCTGGTATTGCAGCTGGCGTATTCGTTCTTGCTGAAGAACATCGTGCTCATCGACGTGATGGCCATCGCGGCAGGCTTCGTGTTGCGCGTGGCGGCCGGGGCGCCCTTGGCCAACGCGCGTATCTCCCCTTGGCTCTACATCTGTACCGTGCTCCTGGCCTTGTTCCTGGGGCTCTCCAAGCGCCGGGGCGAATTGATCGCGCTCAATCACGAAGCTGGGAACCATCGCCCGGCCCTGCAGCACTATAACATCAGTCTCTTGGACCAGCTGAATGGCATGGTCACATCTTCGATTATCCTGGCCTATGCGCTGTACACCTTCTCCGCGCCTAACCTTCCGGCAGACTACAGCATGATGCTCACCATTCCCTTCGTGATTTATGGACTCTTTCGGTATATGTACCTGATCCACGTCAGAAAATGCACCATCGCGCCAGACGAGGTCCTGCTCGCGGACCGGCCATTGCAGGCGGATCTTGTATTGTGGGGGTTGGCATCGGTCGTCATCCTGTATCTGGGAAGTTAGGCAACGGATGAACGCAGAGAGTATCGAACGTTCAGCGTCCGGGAAGATCATCTTGTGCGGTGAGCACAGCGTCGTCTACGGCCGCCCAGCCATCGCGGTTCCGGTGAGCACGATGCGGGCCTACGCGCGTATCGACCCCGCGTGCAAGGGATCGGGGCTGCAGATACACGCCCTCGATCTTCAGCAAGAGTTCGCGCTGAAGGACGCAGGCGACGACGATCCCCTCGCCTTGGGAACGCGACTGGTGCTGGAACACTTGAATGCGCCGGAACCGGATGCCATCCTGACGCTGAAATCTGATCTTCCGATCGCGGCCGGTCTGGGAAGTGGCGCCTCCGTAGCGGCAGCGGCTGCCCGCGCGCTCGGCGCAGCACTGGGGACAGAGCTCTCGCCGGAAATCATCAGTGAGGTCACCTATGAGGTGGAAAAGATCCACCACGGGAACCCAAGCGGCATCGACAACACCGTCATCGCGTGGGAGAAACCTGTCTATTTCGTCAGGGGAACAGCGCCTGAGATTTTGAGCATCCACACACCGTTCAGACTCCTCATCGCCTATAGCGGCATCGCCAGCTCAACACGCGCCGCTGTGGCGGAGGTCCGCAGACGGTGGGAAATGACACCGGGATACTACGACGTCGTCTTCGATTGCATCGGCGCAATCTCCAAGGCCTCGCGCGCAGCTCTGCTACAGGGTACGATCCGGACCTTGGGCGCACTCCTGAACGAGAACCACGAATTGCTGATGAAGATAGGCGTCTCACTGCCGCGGATGGACAATCTGATCCAGGCTGCACGAGGGGCAGGCGCCCTGGGGGCCAAGATGACCGGGTCAGGACACGGGGGCAACATCATCGCCCTCGTAGATGACGCCACGACGGCGGCTGTGAAGGCGGCTCTGACTTCGGCAGGCGCGCCCCGTGTCTGGGAGACAATGGTAGGATAACCTGATGGATAGTCACCAACAAGCTGCACCACTCATATTCGTCAAGCTCGGGGGCTCTTTGATCACCGACAAACGCCACAGGCGCACGCCGCGCCGCGATCTTATCCGGCGCCTGGCCACCGAGCTTGGGCAGGCCATCCAGGCCACCCCGTCACTGCGGATAGTCCTGGGCCACGGATCCGGATCCTTCGGCCATTGGGAGGCCAACCAATATGGCACACATAGAGGCGTTGCCACACCCGAACAATGGTATGGGTTTGCGCAGGTGAGTGCGGCGGCGCTCCAGCTTAACCGCATTGTGACGGATGCCTTCATCGAGGCGGGCGTGCCCGTCCTCAGCCTGCAGCCGGCGGCCTCAGCACTGGCAGAGCACGGGCATGTCACTCGCTTCGAGCTGGACCCGCTACGGCGAGCGCTCCAACACGGTTTGATCCCCCTGATCTTCGGCGACGTCGCGTTCGACGACGACTCCGGCGGAACCATCTTGTCGACGGAGGATATCTTTGCCTACCTGGCGCAGGCGCTCCATCCGGCGTGGATTCTGCTCCTCGGCAACGCGCCGGGCGTGCTGGATGATAAGCACAAGACCATCCCCCTCATCACACCGGAGACCTATCCCCAGGTGCAGGCATGCCTGAGCGAGTCCAGCTACACCGACGTCACCGGGGGCATGGCCGATAAGGTCCACCAGATGGTAACGCTGGTCATAAACATCCCCAACCTGCAGGTGCGCATTATGAGCGGCACCCGACCCGGCGACTTCCGCGAGGTGCTGCGCGATCCGGAACACCATACGAACGGTACCTTGATCCGGGCCGCCACGCGGCCACAATCCTGAGCCAACCCATGAGCGCCTCCTCGAAGCCAAGTAGTGCATTCTGGAGAGGTAGAGCGATCGTGCTCGCGCTGCTCTTCCTTGGCGTCGCCCTGCGTCTGCCCGGTATTGGCAGCACGCCACCGGGGCTCTACCACGATGAAGCCCAGCATGGGCTGGATGCCGTCGCTGTGCTGAACGGCGACCTCTCGTTCTACTTCGAGGCCAACAACGGCCGTGAGCCTCTGTTCATCTACCTGGTGACCGCTGCCGTCGCCGTATTGGGCCGGACTCCGATAGCCATCCGACTGCCGGCCTGCTTTGCGGGCATCCTGACCCTGGCCGCTACGTACGACCTGACCCGCACGCTCTGGGATCGCAAGACCGGCAGATGGGCATTGGCCATCCTCGCCGTCACCTTCTGGCATATCCATCTCAGTCGCATTGGTTTCCGCGCAGTGCTCCTGCCGCTCTTCACAGCCCTGGCGATGTCGCAGGTGGCGAAGGGCGTTCGGTATAGGCGTCCTCGCCACTGGGTCGCGGCCGGCGCGCTCTACGGCGCCAGTTGGTACACCTATATGGCTGCTCGCTTCACCCCAATCGCCATTGGATGCTTTCTGATCTACGCGGTCTGCTGTCACCGCGCCCGTGTGAGGACGCTACTACCTGGGAACGCCGCACCCCAGTGCGGCTCCCTCTGCCACCGCGCGCGTGTGAAGGCCCTGTGGCGCAGCATCCTTCTGGCGACGATCGTCGCGCTGATCACGCTGCTTCCCTTGGGTCTCTACACACTCGCTCGTCCTGACATCGTCCTGGCCCGCACCGGGCAGGTCTCGATATTCAGCGAGGAGATCCACCACGGTCATTTCTGGGCAACATTGGGCTCCCATGTGCTGAAGACCGCCGGTATGTTCACCCTCCGGGGGGATCGTATCTGGCGTCATAACCTGGCGTGGCGCCCGGTCTGGGATCCCGCACTGGGTCTGGCCTTTACGATCGGATTGGGGGTCGCTCTGGCAACTTGCCGCCACGATGCCGGCGCAGCGCTGATCGTGATATGGACCGCCGCGATGACCCTGCCAACCCTGCTGGCCGAGGACGCTCCCCACTTCCTGCGCGGCGTGGGGGTGCTGCCGACGGCAGCGCTGTTGCCTGCGTTGGGTCTGCGGTGGCTATCAACTTGGGTGGCTAACCTGAGTGGTTCTGTACTGCAGGCAAGACCCCGGCACGCTCTCTCCGGGCGCGCCCGCGGAGGGCGCGCCCTCCTCTCTGCGCTGCCGCTGCTGCTTTGGACCTTCGGGCTCGCCAGCACGGTCTACGATTACTTCGTACGATATCAGACTGCCCCGTTGACCTGCCAGTGGTTTGAGGGTGGCCCTGTTGATCTGGCCGGCCAGATCAACGGACTCCGGGGACAGGGG
>JAGHDT010000390.1 GCA_021159805.1 Anaerolineae bacterium | reverse complement strand
GGTTGACGGCTGTGCGCTCACTCTGGCGGTGACACGCAATCACTGAACCGATCGCCCCTGATTGTGACATCCGACAAAAGGATCTGTGCGTCGCCGGAGCGATCACAGATCCTCTTTTTTCACCCAATGATCCTAAGGTATAATGACCGGCAAAACGATCACGTGTTCCTGGCACCGCCAGGCGAGATCACGCCGTGCACGAAGCAATCGTCACCTCAGAGAGAGGAACCCTATGACAGAGAAACTGGAAGCCCTGAAGAATCGTCTCGCGAGAGTCATTGACCTCCAGCATGCAGCTGCAGTGTTGAGCTGGGATCAGGAAGTCAATATGCCGGACAACGGTGTTGGTCCTCGCTCAGACCAACTGGCCACGTTGGCCTCGATGGCCCACGAGATCTTCACATCTGGCGAAACCGCCGGCCTGCTGGAAGCGGCGGAGGCAGAGGTCGCCGGCATGGACTATGATAGCGACGAAGCCAGCCTGGCACGCGTCACCCGCCGGATGTTCGACCAGCAGACGAAGTTACCTGCAGACTTGGTCCTGCGAGAGAGCAAGGCCACCTCCCATGCCTTCGTCGCGTGGCGCAAGGCTCGCGAAACCAATGACTATCCTGTCTTTGAACCCCATCTCGCCGAGCTCGTCGACATCCAAGTGGAGAAGGCAGAATGCTTGGGGTACAGGGAGCATCCCTATGACGCACTGCTGGATCTGTTTGAGACCGGGATCACCACCGCGCAGGTTCAGACGCTCTTCGATGATCTGAAGGCAGGTCTCGTTCCCCTGGTTCGCGAGATCGCCGAAAGACCCGAGACGGACAGCAGCTTTCTTGAGGACAATGCCTTTGACCAGCAGAAGCAGTGGGATTTCACACTCCTCCTGCTGCGCGATATCGGCTACGACTTCACAAGAGGACGGCAGGACCGCGCGCCGCACCCCTTCACGATCGAATTCGGCAACTCCGATGTGCGGGTGACAACGCGCATCCACGAGGCTAACCCTCGATCAGCCATCTTCGGCAGTGTTCATGAAGGTGGGCACGCCCTCTACGAATTGGGCAGCCCGGACAAGTTTGAGCGCACCCTCCTCGCCGGCGGGGCCACCCTTGGCGTTCACGAGTCGCAATCCCGCCTGTGGGAGAATCAGGTCGCCCGCAGCGTACCGTTCTGGCGATACTACTACCCGATCCTACGAGCCTTCTTCCCGGAGCAACTGGGGTCCGTCTCAATGAGCCAGTTCCACAGGGCCATCAACAAGGTGAAGCCGTCGCTGATCCGGGTGGAGGCTGACGAGGTCACCTACAACCTACACATCTTCGTGCGCTTCGAACTGGAACAGGCACTGATCACCGGTGGGCTGAGGGTCACCGACATCCCCGACGCGTGGAACTCCAAGTACGAGGAGTACCTCGGCGTCACACCGCCGAACGATGCGCTGGGATGTCTACAGGACATCCATTGGTCCCACGGCACCATCGGCTACTTCCCCACCTACAGCCTCGGCAACCTGATGTCTGCCCAGATCTACGCCCAGGCCAAACAGGACCTGCCGGGTCTCGAGGACGGCTTCTCGCGCGGCGACTTCGCGCCGCTGCTCAGCTGGCTGCGCGAGCGTATTCACGGCCACGGACGCAAGTTCACGGCCCGCGAGCTGATGAAGCGGGAGTTCAAAGTCGAGCTTGGCGCCCAGCCACTGCTGAAGTACCTGAGGGAAAAGTATACAGAACTGTATGAGCTATAGGGGAGTGAATCGCTGATCCGCTGACCAGAATGAAACCGCTGAAAGAACAGCGCCATCGCGGACTACAGCTCGTCCGGCAAGTATCAGCGTGATCATCGGCATCAGTGATTCAGCGATTCAACGACAGGAGCGAACAAGTGGCTGACGACTGTGCGGACAACAGGTATCCGCTATCGGATCTTGCCAGTCGGATCATCGCAGCCGCTCACGAAGTTCACCATCAACTCGGACGAGATTCAGAGAGATCGTCCACCAGCGCGCCCCGGAACTCGAACTGCCGCAGCAAAGCATCGAGTTTGAACACGAAGTCTGGATTGACATCATCTACAAGGGCCAGAGAATCGGACGGCACCAGGTTGACTTTGTCGTCGGCGACGCTGCAGGTGGCGTGATGCTTGAACTCAAGGCAGAAGCGTTACTGGATGATGTTGACTTCATACAGACGCTGTCGTACTTGAAATCCTGAGGTTACGAAGTGGGATTGCTGATAAACTTCGGCGGAAAGAAACTTGAGGTGCGAGAATTGGCAAACTCCAAGAAACTCATATCCTAGCAGGCAGGTATCAGCCCAAACCAGGAAAACTGTCTTCCCCAACCAGGTCACTCGTACTTGCCTGACGCTCTCGGCTTGGCTAAACTAAAGTAGACCCCAGTTCTCAGGAGGAACCATGAAGGCACTCGAGGCAGCAAACAGCATCTTTGACCAACTCGTCGCGTGGCGGCGGGACTTCCACATGTATCCGGAGCTCGGGCTGGACACGGTCCGAACGGCCGGAATTGTTGCTGAGACCTTGCGGGAACTGGGCTACGCGGTGCAGGAAGGAATCGCCAAGAACGGCGTGGTTGGCCTGCTTGAGAATGGGGAAGGGGCTGTAGTCATGAACCGCGTGGACATGGATGCACTTCCGATCCACGAGGCCGGCGACAAGCCCTACACCTCCAAGAATCCCGGCCTGATGCACGCCTGCGGACACGATGCCCACACGGCGATGGGCCTCGGGATTGCCAAGCTTATGGCGGAGAACCGCGATACGTGGAGCGGCACGCTCAAGCTCATCTTCCAGCCGGGCGAGGAAGGCCAAAACGGCGCCGAAATTATGGTCAAGGAAGGTGTCCTCGATAACCCACGCCCCCAGGTCGCGCTGGCACTCCATGTGTGGAACCAGATACCCTACGGCAAGGTCTTGGCGTCGGCCGGCCCGGTCATGGCCGCGGCCGAAGCATTCCGGGTCGTCATCACCGGCAAGGGTGGGCACGGTGCCCTGCCCCACCACACAGTGGACCCTGTGACCACAGCCGCGCTGATGATCACTAACTTGCAGACCATCATCAGCCGCAATGTGGGCGCGCTGGAGACCGCCGTGGTCACCGTCGGCTCTATCCAGAGCGGCGACGCCTTCAACGTCATCCCCGAAACCGCTGAACTCAAAGGGACCATTCGCACCTATGATCCCGAGGTGCGCCTGCGCGTATTGGATCGCCTGCGCGCCATAGTCGAGGGCACAGCCACAATGATGGGAGCCACCGCCGAACTGGAGCTGCTGCCGGTCACGCCGGCACTGGTCAACGACGCCTCTGTTACAGCATTGGTGCGCGAAGTCGTGACGGATGTCCTCGGCGAGGACAAGCTTGGCGACATACAGACGATGGGCAGTGAGGATGCAGCCTTCTTCAACCAGGAAATCCCCGGCTGCTACATCTTCGTCGCGTCCGGTCCGGAGGACTACCAGGATCGCCCACATCACAACCCCAGGTTCGACATCGATGAACGAGCGATGGTCAACGGCGTCGCCGTCATCATCGAATCCCTCCACCGGCTGATGCCCACGAAGGAAGCCTGATCGCAATATGCCACAGAAAGACCCGGTACGCTGGTTGGATGGCGAAGGTTGGCTTGTGCTGCTCGGCGGCGGCGATTGGCGGCGCGGCGAGACAGATGAGATCGACGCCCAACTGCTGAGCGTGGCGAATCTCGACCGGCCTATGATCGTCCTGACCGGCGGCGGGCGCAGCAATGAAGCCGATGCCATCCTCGACCACTACACCCAGATGGGTGGACCGGGAGGAGAGGCCTTCGCGCTATCGCAGTTGGCGAACTCCGCGAGTTCGTATGGGCAACTTGACGCACCGGAAGTGCTGACGCTGATCCAGGAGGCCGGCATCATCTATCTGGGCGGAGAGGATCCCTTTGCCCTCGTCACCAACCTGCACGAAAGCCTGGCACTCCGCCATATCGTAGAAGGCTACAGCACCCTGCAAGGGCTGACCTTGATCGGGGCCGGGACCGGCGCGGCGGCGCTTGGCCGATGGATCTTCACGCCTGAGCCGCCCCATCACCAAGCGATGGGGCTGGGCTTCGTGATGAATGCCGTCGTCGTCCCGCACTTCACAACTACGGAAAACTCACCGATCCTGCGCGCTCTGCCGCAGATCGGCGACGGCCTGCTGGGGCTGGGAATCCCCGACAAGACAGCACTGGCACTGGGACCTCAGGAGCAGCTTGAGTTGTGGGGAGAGGGTCAGGTAACCGCAGTCGTCAACGCTGGTGACGCAACGCCGTGACGCGGCGTCGTGACGCAACGTCTTAGGAGATGCTTCGTGGAACAGCCTGATGCAACCGTTGTCGTCCGCATTGCGGGAGAGGGTGGCGAAGGCACGATCACGTTAGGCGACCTGTTTACCCGTATCGCTGCCTGCTCCGGCCTGGAGATCTATAGCTTCCGTACGTATTCCGCTGAGATCAGGGGTGGACAGGTCATGTATCAGACACGGCTGGGGATCGACCGCGTGATGACGGAAGGCGACGAAGCCAACGTCCTCGTGGCGATGAATCAGCAGGCCTGGATCGAAGAGCACGAAGACCTCTGCAAAAACGCCGCCATCATCCATGATGCCCATGTACAGGTGCCGAACGACTCCCACCAGGGCTTCCCCATACCGGCGGAGGCCATCGCGCAGGAGCTGGAGTGGGCCAGGGGCAAGAACTTCGTGCTGTTGGGCGCGCTGGGCTGGTTCTTCCGTCTCGACCTCGACGTCGCCGCTGACCTGGTTCGCCAACAGATGAGACATCACCCGGAGTCTCTGGAGAAAAACTTGGCAGCCTTGAGACGCGGGTATACCTTTGCCCAGCAGACCTATCCTGAACCCTTCCCCTTTGCCCTGGATTTGCCGGACACCGTCGAAGAACGCATCCTGCTCTCGGGCGCTGATGCTATGGCCCTGGGCGCCCTCGCCGCCGGATGCGATTTCTACGCCGGCTATCCGATCACGCCGGCAACCCCGACAATGGAGTCGCTGGCCAGGTACCTGCCAGCGTTCGGCGGCAAGTATGTGCAGGTTGAGGACGAGATGGCCGCGATCAATATGGCGATCGGTGCGTCATTTGCGGGACGACGCGCCCTGACAGCGACCTCGGGTCCTGGCCTTTCTCTGATGACCGAAGGGCTGGGGCTGGCCAGTATGGCCGAGATCCCCCTCGTTCTGATCAACGTACAACGTGCCGGTCCCTCAACCGGGCTCCCCACCAAGACCTCCCAGGGCGATCTCTTTCTCTCTCTCTACGGCGGCCACGGCGACGCCCCGCGTTTTGTGTTGGCACCTGACTCTGTGAAGGACTGTTACTTCAAGACGATCTACGCGTTTAGCCTGGCAGAGCGCTATCAGATGCCGGTCATCGTGCTCTCGGACCAGGCAATGGCCTCGCGCCAGGCAACGACGCCGCTCCCCGGCGAGCCCTGGAACGGTCCGCTGGCCAGGCTTACGCCGACGCCAGAGGAGCTTGCCGGTGACTACCAGCGCTATGCCTTCACAGACACCGGCCTCTCACCGATGACGCATCCAGGCGTGCCGGGCGGGATGTACCTCGCCGAAAGCCTGGAGCACAACGCCTATGGCTACCCTGACCAGACACCCGGAAACCACGAGCAGATGATGCGAAAGCGTGCACGCAAGGTGGAGACAGCGCGAGAGATGCTGGCGGATTGGCGGATGACATCGCGCCGCTGGGGCGACAGAGGTGCACCATTCGGCATCATGGGCTGGGGCAGCACGAGAGGGGCCGTCCGCGAGGTGACAAAGCGCCTTCAGGCACAGGGTATCCACGTGGAGGCCATCTACCCACACACACTCCTGCCTATGCCGGATCAGGCGATCGTGGACTTTCTCTCCACCAAGCGCGCTATCCTGGTACCCGAACTGAACTTCTCCGGGCAGTTTGGACGGATGGTTGAGCACCGTTACTACAAGGAGCTCGACGAACGCAATGTCCATATCTACCAACGCAAGAAGGAACAAGGCGTGCCGTTCAAGGTCCGCGAGATCTATGAGGCAACGCTGGAGATGATTGACGAGGAACGGAAGCTCTGGAACAAAGAGCACGGAGAGATAGCTAGGATCTTTGATACGGTACAGCGGCTTGGCGAGGCATCGGGCACATTCGAGAAAGATGGAGGCCACTGTGACTAAGCCAAAGGCCAACGACTACAGGGGCGACGTCAAGCCAATCTGGTGTCCTGGATGCGGCGATCACGCCGTGCTAACGGCCGTGATGCGCGCCCTGGCGCAGCTAGAGCTACCCAGGGAGAAGATCGCTGTCGCTTCCGGGATCGGATGTTCCAGCCGTTTCCCGGCTTTCCTCAAGACCTATGGCATTCACGGTATCCATGGACGGGTCCTACCGCTGGCAACCGGGATCAAGCTGGGCAGCCCGGAGACGACTGTCATCGCCGTGGGAGGCGATGGCGACGGGTTCAGCATCGGTGGGGGTCACATCCCCCACGCTGCACGTCGTAACGTCGACCTCACCTACATTGTGATGGACAACAGCATCTATGGGATGACCAAGGGACAGCCCTCGCCGACAAGCCCGGAGGGCGTGGTCAGCAGGGCGTCACCCTATGGCACGCAGGAGCGTCCGCTCAACCCATTACTGATGGCCTTGAGTTACGACGTTTCCTTTATCGCCCGCTGCTTCTCAGGCAAGGTCCGGGAGATGACTGAGATCTTCGTCCAGGCCCTGCAGCATCCCGGCTTCTCGCTCATCCAGGTGCTCAGCCCATGCGTCACCTTCTACAACACCTATGGCCACTACAATGAGGTCACGCAACCCCTGCCGGAGGGCCACGATCCCGGAGATCGGCTGAGCGCCATACAGCTCGCTATGAACACAGAAACCCAGTACTTGGGTATTTTCTATCGCGACGAGGATCGCCCAACCTACAACCAACGGTTCGAGGCCGTCCAGGCTCTGGCCCCCGAGACCACCCTCGACGCGATCTTCGAGAGTCTGAAAAGGTAAGCCCCTCCAGCTCGAGCGTTCATCCCCCACGCGCGGCTGGACCACAAAGACACCTATGAACCCAACCATACGTCTCGTCGCCACCGACATCGATGGCACTCTTGCAGACCCTGTTAGCAGGCTCACAGACCGCACGCTGCAGGTACTGAACGCCGTTCACGACGTCGGCATCGCCGTCGCCCTGGTCACCGGCCTGAACCCCTGGGTCGCCCGCCGCTATGCCGATGCGATCGGTCCCTGGGCCCACGCGATCTGCCTCAACGGCATCTTCAGGCTGAAACAGGGGCACCCGGTACCGGGTATGTATCTGGACCCGGCGACGGCGCGCGAGGCCGTCGCCTTGATTCTCGATCAGGGCTTCGTCCCCCTGGTCTACGGCGACGACCAGGTATCACGCTATCTGCCGCGGCACGCCGAGGGTATGAGCGTGGTCGCCAGACTGCTCGACGAGCGTCCCTTCCAACCCTACCTTCCGGTCGACACGCCGGAACAGCTCTTCACCGTGCGGCCTGCACAGGTTGCTGTCTGCGACACTGGCGAACGTGCCGAACGCCTCTATCCTCAGCTAGCTAAGGCCCTCGGCAGCCGAGCCTATGTCGTCCTGCAGCCCGGCGCGCACACTTGGGTCGAGGTCAACCACCTCGATGCGCGCAAAGACCGCAGCCTACTGGCGCTCGCGGAGAGCCTGGACATCACTCCGGACGAAATCGTCTACTTCGGCGACAACCTCAACGATCTGCCGGTCTTTGAGAATCTCCCCTATGCGGTCGCGATGGGCAACGCACGCCCCGAGGTCAAGCGTCTGGCTTGGAGAACGACAACATCCAATGCGGAGGATGGCGTCGCCACCTTCCTGGCACAGCACCTCGGCCTCGACTTTGACTGATCGCAGCCTACCACACCCCACCACCACGACCGGCGATCGCACCCCGCCCCGTGTGGTCGATATCGACACCGGCGTGGTTATGGTGGTCACCGATCTCCACGGCGATCTCCCGCTCTACGAACGCTACCGCGACATCTTTCTAAAGTTGCATCGGCAGGGATTAGCTCAGACCCTCATCTTTGCCGGGGACCTGATTCACAGTGAAGGCACGGGTACCGCTGATGGCTCCCTGGAGATCATTCTCGATCTGATCGAACTCGAAGCGGCGCTGAACAGCCGGCTCGTTGTGTTGCTCGGCAACCACGAGATGCCCCACATCTACCACGTCCCGTTGACCAAGGGTAGGTTTGTCTACACGCCGCAGTTCGAAGCTGTGCTGGGGCCACATCGCGAAGCCGTGTTGGATTTCTTCCGGCGGCGTCCCTTCTTCGCGCGAACCGCCGCCGGTGTCACAATCTGTCACGCCGGCGCCTTCCCAGAAGCCGGTGACCCTGGTTCAGTGGATCGTCTCAGAGTCTTTTCACATGCGCGCATCTTGAGCGAGATCGAAGAAGACCTGGCTGACGTCTACCGGCCGGCTCTGCGCACCGCCCTCGAAGCAGCCAGCCAAATGCCCTACCCAGAGCTGGCACACCTCTACTGCGGCGTGGACAGCATCGAAGATCCCCGCTATGACGACTATCTCATCGGCGTGCTGGCCGGATTCCGTGATGACTTCAAACTGCTCTGGTCGGCCCTATTCAGCCGGAACGAACACGCCGGGGGGATGCGTACCTACAAGGGCCAGGTCCGCAATCTGCTGACGGATCTCTCACGCGACTACCGCCCCCAACGCGTGCTGGTCACCGGCCACATCGGATGTCACAACGGCTACCGCATCGTGGCGGACGGGCTGCAGCTGCGCGTGGCCAGCGGCGCGCACGCGCACCCAACCACGTCAGCGAAATACCTACTCTTTGACGCCGGACAGACCATTGGCAGGACCAAGGATCTGCTCCAGGGATTGGCTAGCGTGTTTGAGGAGTGACGTCTGCGGACCGCGGCCATCTTGGCCGCATTCTTCGTGTACGGCGCTTGTGGCTCAGAGATATGGCTGCGCACACATACAGCTCTGTACACAAGCGCTGGTCGCCAGAGCGGGCGAGACGCCGGGCATAAGAATGCCTACGGTCCGCAAAGCGGATTGGAGAGGATTATTGCCGAAGTAGGCCCTGTGTTCGCCAGCGCACACCACGCAGCATGAAAATGTGACGCACAGAAGGCCCTAAGGCCTGCCGAAAACCTTTAGGCCCGGGAGCGGAAGCTATTTTCGAAGAAGTACCTCCGGTCCCCTCTCCCATTCCGTCCGCGGAGTATGGGAGAGGGTTAGGGTGAGGGCTCTGCGGCATCTATCATCGAAGTAGTAGCTATTTTCGAAGTAGGCACCATGTGCATCAGCACACCACGCAAGCACGAAAATACGACGCGAAGAACGGCCCAAAGCCGCAATCGAGATCCCGTGAAGGGCTTTGGGCCGGCAGAGGGCGGTTTTCGGGGCCGCGCCTCCGGTCCCCTCTCCCACCTCCGGCTGCGGAGGCGAAGTCCCCGGTTCAGGGGGCGCCGTCCGCGGAGTATGGGAGATGAAATCCCCGGTCTAGGGGGTGAAATCCCCGTTTCAGGCGAGGGTGACGCGCTTCCCAGCGCGCGGGGTCAGGGCTCTGCAGGTTCTATTCTCGAAGTAGTAGCT
>JAGHDT010000158.1 GCA_021159805.1 Anaerolineae bacterium | reverse complement strand
CGTCAACGCCCCCGCAAACTGCAGGCCAGATGCGCGTGTGGGCGCGTATGATCGCCCGCAAACTGCCTGGGGTTTCACCCAAACTGGGCCATGGCGCTGGTCTGATACCTTGGCACGGGCATACACGCATCCAGTCAAACTGGAGGAGGAGCGATGCCCCAAGAAGATCTTTGAGATTCTTATGTTGCTGAGACAGCTCTAGTCGGCAAAGAAAAGATCACACGTCTCCCTCGAAGCGACACTTTCCCCACTCCACCCAAAATTGGGCGGGCTGTAGCCTTGATAACCCCTCCCACTGCCCTTATAATAGAACTAGAGTTCTATTCAAGGAGGTCCCCGCATGACCGGCCCCAAACGCGTCACCGAGAAACAGCTAGCCGCCAACCGAGCCAACGCCCAACGCTCCACCGGCCCCCGCACGCCCGAGGGCAAAGCCGCCGTCCGCTACAACGCCCTCACTCACGGCATCCTCGCCAAGGCCGTCATCCCCGATGCCCTCGAACCCTACGAATCCCACGAGGCCTTCGATCAGCTCCTGACCACCCTCTCCAACGCCTTCTCCCCCTCCAACTCCGTCGAGGAGCTTCTTGTCCAGCAGGTAGCCATCATCTACTGGCGCCTTGCCCGTCTCTACCGTGCCGAGGCCGGCGCCATCGCCCGGCGCCAGGATGAATGCGCGCACGACCTCGCCCGGGCCGCCCGGTGGGCGGAGCGCTTTCCCTCTTCCATCCCCAGCGCTGCCGACCGGATCAGGGCCGAGTACGCTGCCCTCCACGCGGTGCTGGGCAGCCCGGTTGAGTTGCGCGCCCACATGGAGGCCCTGGACCCCGGTTTCTGTGTCGTCGGTGATGACGGGATACACAAGGCTGCCCTGGAACGTCTCGCCGCGCTTCAGGCCAGACACTCCGATCTACTCGCCCACCGCCAGGCCATCGAGGACGCCTCCCGCAGCCTCCCGCCCGTGGATACCGCCCTTCAATACGCCCGCTACGAGGGCGCTCTGCAACGCCGCCTCGACCGCATCCTTTCGCGCCTTGAGCGCCTCAACCGCCGCCGCGGCAGCGGCGGCGCTGTCGCGCCCGCGCGCCATATCGACGTCACCGATGTTGACATCACCAAAAACCAGGAATGAGACCCCCATTTTTTACGAAACAAACCCATTTTGCATCCCCTCCGATCCCCTCGCCTGTTCTGACGGGAGAGGGCCAGGGTGAGGGCTCTCCCAGCGCGCGGGCTCTCGGCTTTACCGCTTCTGTGGTATCATTGGGTCAGTAGCCACACAATTTATCTGAGTCGATGTTCGGCCCGAACTAGATCCAGACAGACGAGAGGAGATGACCGCTGATGTCCAAGTTCAGCACTTTCCTGAAGGAAAAACGAGTCCTGATTGCCGATGGCGCGACGGGTACGGAGTTGCAGAAGGCCGGATTGGTGCCGGGCTCAGCCCCTGAGCTCTGGAACGTCGAGAACCAGGATGCCATTCGCGCACTGTATCAAGGATACGTCGATGCGGGCGCTGATATGTTCCTCACAAACACGTTCGGCGGGACTTCGATACGTCTGAAGCGTGAGGGCCTTGACGATCGTGTGGTGGAACTCAACAGCACGGCTGCGCAGCTGGCACGCGAGATCGCGGACGCGCATGCGCGCGCCCACGCGCGCGATGTTTTGGTTGTGGGCGACATGGGGCCGACCGGCGGAATGTTGGCGCCGCTCGGCACCCTGAGCTATGAAGATGTCGTCGCCGCATATGCCGAACAGGCCGGCGCTTTGGCCGAGGGTGGGGCCGATGTGCTGCTGATCGAGACCATGAGCGATCTGACGGAGATCGAGGCCGCGATTGAGGGTGCGCGCCAGGCCACCGACCTGCCGATCATGGCCACGATGAGCTTCGATACCAAGGGCCGCACGATGATGGGCGTTAAGCCCGAGAAGGCTGCTCAGAAACTCCATGCGCTGGGTGTGGACGTGATGGGGGCCAACTGTGGTCGCACCTTGACCGAGACGCTTGCGGCGGTGCTCAAGATGCGCGAGGCGGTGCCGGATGCGGTGTTGATGGCTAAGCCGAATGCCGGATTGCCCCATATTGAGAGCGGTGACCTGGTCTACGATGTGACCCCTGACGTGATGGCGGAATATGCCCGCAAGTTTGTCGAGGAAGCCGGTGTCAAGATCTTTGGTGGTTGCTGTGGCAGTACGCCTGAGCATATTGCGGCTGTCGTAGCCGCTCTCAAGGCCTAGGCTCGTCGCAGTCATAACTCTTTAGTTCCTTTGGGAGGTTTCGATATGCGCTATGAGATCTTTGGAAGCGTAATGCAGACGTTGGATGTACACCTTTCGCAGGGCGAGTCGATGTACACTGAATCGGGTGGCATGGCCTGGATGAAGGGCAATGTCGAAATGACGACAAACACCAAGGGCGGCCTGATGGCCGGTCTGGGGCGCAAGCTTGCGGGTGAGTCGATCTTCATGACGACATATACCAATCGCGGGGCTGATGAGGCTTTGGTTGCTTTCGCGCCCGAGGCGCCCGGCAAGATCATCCCTGTCAAGTTAGGACCAGACCAGAGCATGATCTGCCAGCGAGATGCTTTTATGTGTGCGCAGAGCCCAGTCGGAATAAGTATGCAGTTCCGCAAGCGACTTGGTGCAGGTTTTTTCGGCGGCGAGGGCTTTATCCTTCAGAAGATCACGGGCCCGGGCTATGCATTCCTGGAGATCCCTGGCGAGGTGCGCGAGTATTCGCTGGCTGCGGGTGAGACGATGCGCGTCGACCCCGGTCACATCGCGTTCTTCGAGCCCACCATCAACTACGACATCACGAGGGTCAAGGGCTTCGTGAACGTATTCTTCAGCGGTGAAGGTCTCTTCTTGGCAACGATTACAGGGCCCGGTCGTATTTGGCTACAGAGTTTGCCGCTTTCTAACCTGGCGAGAAAACTGGCCAGGTATCTGCCCGCCAAGGGATCTTAGGTCCACGGCGATTGTTCGGGCGCCCGCGAGATTGCGGACGCCCGAAACGCTCCTCTGCACCTTAACAAGCAAACCTGTTAATGATCGTGATGCACCGGGTTCTTTTCCCTTCTTATTCCCGGCAGCGTCAAGTTAGGAGCCAGCTCTTATGGTCAAGATTATCGGTGATACTACCTCCGGTCTGCCGGAATCATATGCGAAATCCCACGATATCCCCATCATTCCCCAGATCATCAACATCGGCGATGAATCCTATCTCGAGGGTGTTGAGATCACGTACGGAACTTTCCTGGAGAAATTGAAGGTTGCCGCGGAGCTTCCCAAGACGGCTGCCCCGCCGCCCGAGCTCTTCACGGAAGTTTTTGAGCGCTTTGCGCCTTCGGGTGAGTCCATCATCTGCATTCTGCCCTCTGCTGTCGTCAGTGGTACCTTCCGTTCGGCCACCGTCGGTCTGCAGATGGCGATCGAGCACGGCGTGCGCGAGGAGATCGACGTGCGAATCATTGACACGCAGCTCGTCGCCAGCCCCGTCGCCACATTGCTCCGTCTTGCCTCTCAGTGGGCCGAACAGGGGGCAAGCGCTGATACGATTGAAGCGCGTGTGCGAGAGATGAGCTCGCGTTGCCGCGTCTACTTCATGGTGGACACGCTCAAGTATCTGGCCATGGGCGGGCGCATCGGCGGAGCAGCCGCGTTGCTGGGCAGCGTGCTCCAGATCAAGCCGGTACTGACCCTTAGGGAGGGTGCCATCGATACCTTTGAGAAGGTCCGCACGCATAGGCGCGCTGTCGACCGCCTCAAGCAGCTCGTCCTCGAGCAGATCGCGCCCGGGGACGCGGGCCACCTGAGCGTGATGCACGCCGCTGCCGAGGATCAGGCACAGGCGCTTGTCGACTATTTCCGCGATGAACTTGGCCTGACGTCGATTGACGTGTTGGCTGTTCCGCCGGCTGTCGTGACCCACGCGGGTCCGGGCGTGCTTGCTGTGGGCTTCTTTACGGAGTAGGTCTATGCACATCCGCGAGATCGATACCCGAAACCGCAGGGATGTCCGCAAGTTCATCCAGCTCCCCTTTGAGCTCTACCGCAACTCTCCTGAATGGACCCCACCCTTGGTCTCCTCGGTCAAGCTGACGCTCGACCGGCGGCGCCATCCCTTCTACAGCGACTCCGCCGCCGCCTTCTTCCTGGCTGAAGAGGGCGAAAGTGTAGTTGGCCGGATCGCGGTGCTTGATAACCGGCGGTACAATAACTATATCCAGGGCAAGGTCGCTTTCTTCTACCACTTTGACACCATTGAAGATGGTAGTGTGGTTGAGGGCTTGTTCGCCGCGGCCAAAGCCTGGGCGGGCAAGCGCGGCCTGGAGGTGCTCAAGGGGCCGAAGGGATTCGTGCGCTCCGATGCCTACGGTGTCCTGATCGAAGGGTTCGAGCACTCTGCCTCAATGGGGATTCCCTATAATTTCAGCTACTATCCTTCGTTGCTGGAGCGGATTGGTGCCGAGAAAGAGGTTGACTATTTCACCGGCTACATGATTGCTCAGGATGAGCTCCCCGAACGGCTCTTCCGTCTTGCAGAGCAGATCAAGGCGCGGCGTGGCTTCTGGGTGAAGAACTTTACGACGAAGCGTGAACTTCGGACGTGGATTCCGCGCATTCAAGAGGTCAACAACAGGGCCTTCACCCAGGTTTGGGGCTACTATCCCGTCGATGATGCGGAGATCCGGATGATTGGGCAGCAGCTGCTCGAGGTCTCGGACCCCCGCCTTCTCAAAGTTGTGATGAAAGAGGACGAGATTGCCGGCTTTGCTTTCGTCTTCCCTGATGTCTCCGAGGCGCTCAGGAAAGTCCGTGGCCGGCTCTTCCCCTTTGGCTGGGTTCCGGCTTTGGTCTCGCTCCGGACGACGCATAGTCTCCTCGCTAACGAAGGGGGGTTGCTCCCGAAATATACAGCGGCTGGAGCACTT
>JAGHDT010000371.1 GCA_021159805.1 Anaerolineae bacterium | reverse complement strand
CCGCGGATGGGGGGCGTCGCGATTTTCATCAGCACCCTGGTTGCCGCAGTGCTCTTGCGCGGCGTCTATAGCGAGTTGAGCGGCATCCTGGTCGGTGCGACCCTGATGTCCTTCCTCGGCTTCTGGGACGATCGTCATAGCCTCAGTGTCTGGGTCAAGCTGCCGCTGCAGCTTGTGGCCATCGGTCTCGTGATGCTGTCAGGGGTTCAGGTGACTGCATTCCCATTCCCGGCGGTGAACCTGGTTGTGACCGTCGTGTGGCTGCTGGGCATCACCAACGCGCTCAACCTGCTGGACAATATGGATGGCCTGTCGGCGGGGATTGCAGCGATCGCTTCGGCGCACTTCAGCATCATGTGCGCGCTGAGTGGGCAGTATCTCGTGGGGGGCCTTTCGGTGGCGGTCACCGCTGCGTGCGTGGGGTTCTTGATCTACAATTGGAATCCGGCGACCATTTTTATGGGTGACTCCGGCAGTCTCTTCCTCGGGTTTATGCTGGCCTCGCTCGGGATCAAGTTGCGGTTCCCTGAGAACGTCTCTTTTGTGACCTGGATGATTCCCCTTCTGGTCCTGGGAGTTCCCATCTTCGATACGACGTTGGTGACGATCTCGCGACTGCGGCGGGGGCTGGACCCGCTCACAACGCCGGGTACGGATCACACCTCGCACCGTCTGACCTATGCCGGCCTCACCCGACGTGAGGCCGTGTTGGTTCTCTACGTGGTGGCGTTCATCCTGGGGTTGTTGGCGATCTTCGTGACCCAGGCCACGGTCTTCGAAGGCTACCTCGTGGGGGGGCTGCTCGCCCTCGCCGGATTGGTTGCGCTCTGGCGACTCGAACGGCCACCGTTTTGGACAACTCATCCTGACGTACCCTCGCAGCTATAACCTCTGGAGACTTGACCGGCATTTGGAGCTAATTTACTGGTATAATCTCTTTTCAATATCAATGGATGGATAGGAGTCAGTAAGATGAATGAGTCTAGGTGGATGTTGCCGACCCTTGGGTTGGTCATAATAATGTTGGTATCTGCCTGTGGCTCGGGAACGGATGCGACCCCGACCGCGGTTCCGACCGATGTGCCGGCACCCGAACCGACCGTCGCTCCGACCGAGGCTCCCGAGGCCCAGCCGACAGTGGCGTTGGCGGATCCCTCCGAGCCGGTGTCGGTGACGCCGCCTGAAGAGCTCGGCTCTTGCGAGGCCGCGCCGCTGCCGGAATTGCCGGTTCGTCCCGTGGATGACACGGACTGGGTGAAGGGGGCCAGTGCCGAGGATGCCGAGATCACGATTGTTGAATACTCTGACTTCCAGTGCCCCGGCTGTGGCGGCATATACCCGATTGTCCAGGCATTCCTGAAGGAGAACCCCAACGTACGCCTGGTTTACCGCCATTTCCCTTTGGACTTCCATCAGCATTCGCGCATCACGGCTGAGGCGGCTGAGGCAGCCGGTGCGCAGGGCAAGTTCTGGGAGATGCACAATTTGTTGTTCGATCAGGCTCCTGAATGGAGCGTGCTTTCTGAGGTCGAGACTCGCTCTCTTATGAGCGTCTATGCCGAGAAACTGGATCTGGATGTTGAAGCTTTCGATGCAGCACTGGATGACGGCACTTACAAGGAGAAGATTCAGGCTCAATACGAGGAATCGCTTGCGCTGGGGCTCCCGGGCACGCCGAGCTTCCTCTTTAACAATGTGCTCTTCCCGTCGGATATGGGTCTCTCGGCCCAGGGTATGCAGTCCTTTATGGGGATCCTTCAGAATAAGGACGAGATCTTCTTTGATGCACCGCCGGAGTTGACCGTTACCGCTGATGATACCTATGAAGCATTGCTACGCACAAGCAAGGGAGATCTCCGCGTCAACCTGCTGCCGGAATCGGCGCCGACGATGGTCAATAGCTTCCTTTTCCTGGCCAATGAGCAGTGGTACGATGGCTCGGAATTCTTCTTCGTCCGCGACAATTTCGTGGCGGTCACCGGCGATCCCACCAACTCGACAATAGGGTATCCCGGATACTACTGTTCGGGTGAGGAACAAGGGACCTTTGATCGCGCCGGCTTGGTGGGTATGCTGTCAAATGGGCAGTTCTTCATCACGTTGGGCTCGGATGCTCTGCAGCTTGACGGTCAGTTCGCGCTGATCGGTCAGGTGGTTGAGGGGTTGGCGGTTCTTGACGAACTGAACCGCGTGGTGGTCGGTGATCCGGCTGCGCCGGTGCCGGACGTCCTGGAATCGGTGGAGATTGTGGACTAGCCCCGTCGTAACCTATCTGTGACTGCAAAGTCAGGGGAGAGCGAGGGCTTCGGGATTACTTCTGGAGATTCGCTCTCCCCTTTCTGTTGTATTCAGGAAGGGTGCTGATGTGACCGACGACGTACATTGCCCTCAATGGCTATGGGCCTTGGGAGGGCTGGCCGGCATTGGGTTTATCGCTTTGGGGGGGCTGCTTGTTCTGCTGCCGCTGATGATGCCGGCTGTGTTTGAAGGTGTGGTGGTCGCCGTTGCCGGCTACGGGCTCATCTCTGTGACCGTGGGATTGTGTTTGTGTGAGGTCGGACTTCGTGGGTGGCAGAAGGGTTCGGTCCGGCGCTTCTACTCCAAGTGGGCTTGGGGGGTGTTCTTGGTGTTAAGTTTGATCATTGGGGCGATTGGGGTGAGCTTTCCGGCGGAACGCCAGTCCGGCTTTCTCTTTGCCCCGATTCACTTCGCACTGATCACGCTGCCCGGTCTGGTGTTGTTCTCCCTCGTGTCGCTGCTGGCGGGTTCGGATGGAGCGATCTCGGTGCGCCGTATGCTCCTGGGGGTGATCGGCGGCGCATCGAGCATCATTGTGGCGGTGCCCGTTGAATTGGTTGGGATGATGCTCAGCAGTCTGGTCGGTGTGGCCTTCACCGTGCTGACACCCGGCGGTGAGGCAGAGATCGAGCGAATGATGCAGATGATGATGCGATGGGTGGAGACTCCCCCGTCCGATGAGTCGCAAATCATGGGGCTGCTCGCGTCCCCTCTGGTTTTGATTACCCTGGGGTTGACGCTGGCCGTCATAACTCCGATGGTTGAAGAGTTCGGCAAGACTCTGGTGATGGGATTCCTCGGGATTTGGTCGCGTCCATCGTTGTTGCCCTCCTTCCTGATGGGAGCGGCCTGTGGTCTGGGCTTTGCCTGGTTTGAGGGTGTGGGCAGCGGAGCTCTTGGGCTCGGGACGTCGCCAGCTTGGGGGATCAGCGTGAGCATGCGGTTTCTGGCAACGGCGATGCACGCTCTGACCAGCGGTATGGTGGGCCTGGGATGGGGTTGGTTTTGGCGCCGCCGGCGATGGGCGCTACCGCTGTGCTATGCACTGTCCGTCTTGATCCACGGCGTATGGAATCTCAATGTTGTCCTGAGTCTGGCGGGTGCGGCGCTGAGCGCCACGTCCGAGGTGGTGGGGAGGGTGGTCATCATCGCTGGGGTCTCGGTACAGGTTGCCCTGACCGGGATGGTCCTGGTGGCGCTGGTTTCCATCCCCCTGGTTCTTCGCCGGCGAGAAGGGGCCGGGCTGGCGACCTCGTGACGCCGCGCAATCGTCTCGACCGCCTGGTCGGCCACCTCCAGGCTGACCCACGCTTCATCCGCAATGTGACGGCCTGGCGAACGCTGCCAAGCCGTCAAGCGTATGTGGCGGATTGGCCAAGGGCGCTGAACGCACGATTGCTTGGTGCTGCCGAGCGGCTGGGCATCGCGCATCCCTACACACACCAGGTGGCTGCCATTGAATCGGCCCTGAGAGGCGCGAACGCGGTTATTGCCACCGGCACGGCGTCTGGGAAGACGCTGGGCTATGTCCTGCCGGTGCTCAATACGTTGCTTCAAGATCCCAACGCAACGGCGTTGCTGCTGTACCCCACCAAGGCGCTCGCACACGACCAGATCTCGGCGTTGGAGCGCTGGATCGGGGAGCTGAAGGCGCCGATTGCCCTGCGTCCCTACGATGGCGACACCCCACAGCGGCAGCGCGCTGCGATCCGCAAGGAGGCGCGGATTCTGGTGACGAATCCGGATATGCTGCACCTGGGGATTCTGCCGCACCATACGCAGTGGATGCGGTTCTTCCAGGGTCTGCGATATGTGGTGCTGGACGAACTCCACACATACCGGGGGGTCTTCGGGAGCCACGTTGCCAATGTGCTGCGCAGGCTGCAACGTGTTGCCGGGTTCTATGGCGCCGCCCCTCAGTGTCTGGCTGCTTCAGCGACGATCGCGAATCCCCAATCCCTCGCCGAGCAGCTCTGGGAGGCGCCGGTCAGCGCCATCGATGTGGATGGCGCCGCCTATGGGACGCGCCACGTGCTTTTCTACAACCCGCCGCTGATCGATCCGGCGTTGGGACTGCGCGCCAGCGCTTACGGAGAGGCGCTTTCTCTTGCGGAGCGGCTGCTGGAGGCCGAGGTCCAGACCATTATCTTCGCGCGGTCGCGCCTCTCCGTCGAGTTGCTGCTGCGAGAGTTGCGCGCCCGCGCCCAGGCCCTTGGGCTTGACCCAGCCACCGTCCAGGGGTACCGAGGCGGGTATCTGCCACAGGAACGGCGAGTGATTGAGCTGGGGCTGCGGAATGGGTCTGTTCGGACGGTTGTCGCCACCAATGCTCTGGAATTGGGTATCGATATTGGCGCGTTGGACGCGTCGATCCTCGTGGGTTATCCGGGCACCCTTGCGGCCACGCGCCAGCAGATGGGCCGGGCCGGCAGGCGCGCCGGCACCTCACTCTCTGTCTTGGTGGCCACGCCGTCGCCGCTCGATCAGTACCTGGTTTCGCACCCGGAGTACTTCTTCGGCCGTTCTCCTGAAGAGGCGCGAATCAATGCTGACGGTCTGAGCTTGTTGGTATCACATTTGACGTGCGCCGCCTTTGAGCTGCCGTTCCAGCATGGGGAGCGGTTCGGCCGGCATGTGGAGGTGGATGATCTGCTGGAGGCGATGGCGGCGGAAGGCCTACTCCACAGGAGCCGCAAGCAGTATTCCTGGGTTGGCGAGTCGTATCCGGCACAGATGGTGTCGCTGAGGACGGCGACGGCGGAGACTATCGTCGTCCGTTCGGCTGAGGCGGGGGTGATCGGCACCGTGGACCGCCCGAGTGCGCCTCTGTTGGTGCATGAGGGGGCCGTCTATCTCCACGGTGGGGTGCCCTACTTGATCGAGTCCCTTGACTGGGACCACGGTATCGCTTTGGCTCGCGCAGTTGATCTCGACTACTACACGGTGGCGTCGATGATCACGAAGGTGGAACGTCGCGAGGTGCGCCGCCGTGTTCCCGGAGGGGAAGCATACACAAGAGGCCTGGCGCTCAGCGATGAGGCGGTCGTTGTTCACGCCAGGCCCACCGCCTACCGGCGTGTGCATCTCCATACGCGTGAGACGCTGGGCTGGGGAGAGATCCGTCTTCCGGAACAGCAGATGGAGACCGAGGCTTTCCGGCTCACCCTGGGGCCCTCTGTGGTGGATGCGCTGGCCGGCGAGGGAACGATGCTCGCGCCGCTGGATTATGGTCCCGAGTGGCCCGAGATTCGTGGCAAGATCCTCGACCGTGATGGGCACCAGTGCCGGCTCTGCGGAGAGCGGGCCGCGCCGGATCATCCGCTTGAGGTCCATCATCTGACGCCGCTGCGGGCTTTTCTGGCGCGGTATACACGGCCCGTGGCGCGGCGGTTGGCGCACGCGCCTGAGAATTTGCTGAGTCTCTGTCCTGTGTGCCATCGACAGGTGGAGCGGGCGCGCGGCGCGCGGACAGCGTTAAGCGGTCTGGCTTACCTGCTGCAGCAGCTGGCGCCGGTCTTCCTGATGTGTGATCCGGGTGATCTGGGGACGTCAGTAGAGGCGCGCGATCGTGAGTCCGGCCAGCCGGTGATCATCGTCTACGATGGGGTGCCGGGTGGGGTCGGGCTGACGCCGCGCTTGGTGGATCTCTGGCCGAAGTTGGCAGAGGCGGCCTGGGAACGCGTCACCCAGTGTCCGTGTCGTGAGGGGTGCCCCTCGTGCGTCGGGCCAACCGGCGAGAGTGATCCGGGAGCAAAGCAGGCCGCCATTCATCTTTTGGAAGTCTTGTTGCTTGGTGTACAATAGCTCTATTCCATTTACCAGAGATCAATGCCAATTCTGACGAAAGACACCCTGGAGTTTATCAGCCGTAGCCCGGAGCAGACGTGCCGCCTTGGCGCGCGACTTGGCCGTTATCTCAACGGCAGTGAGGTCGTGGCTATGGAGGGCGGTCTGGGCGCGGGCAAGACGGTCTTTGCGCAGGGCGTGGGGATGGGATGGGGCGCCACATCCCGGTTGGTTAGCCCGACGTATGTGCTGATCCGGCCGCACAAGCGCCACCAGGATGCTCTCATACTCTACCATATTGATCTCTACCGGTTGAACTCCTTTAGCGAAGTGGATATGTTGGGGTTGGATGAGATTCTGGGCGATCCGGGTGCGGTGTGCCTGGTTGAGTGGCCGGATCGGCATGCCTCACTCATTCCGGGCGAACACCTGTGGGTGCACCTGCGCGTGCTGGATGAGTACCGGCGGTCATTGGTGTTCCGGGCACGGGGGGGACATCATCAGGCCATCTTGGAGGATTTCCGTCAGGAGCTCTTGGGGAACTGATGTTACTAGCACTTGATTCTGCAAGCCTACGCGCGAGTATCGCGCTTCACGATGGCACCACCCTACGTGCGGAATGCACGTGGGAATCATCTAACCGGCATACGGTGACGCTGCTTCCGCGTGTTGTGCAGCTCCTGGCCTCGTCGAATCTGACGCCCCAGGATCTGACGGCAATTGGGGTGTGCATTGGGCCCGGTTCCTATACCGGCGTGCGGATTGGTGTTGCTCTGGCGAAGGGCTTGGCGTCATCGCGCAAGCTGCCGCTGGTGGGGATAACCACGCTGGATATTCTGGCCGCAGCGCAGCCTCAGGACTCTCGCCCCCTTTATGCGATCTTTGCAGCCGGACGTCGACGGGTGGGGTATGGCCGCTACCAATGGAGCGAGGACGGATGGCGCTCCGAGACGGGCGTCCAGGTCGTCTCCTGGGAAGAGCTTGCCGGCAGGATAGAGCTGCCGGCGATCCTCGTCGGTGAGATTGAGGCACCGGGGAGGGAGGCGCTCCGCAGCCTGTTCGGACGGCTAGTCATACCGGCCCCGGCGCGCCACCTGCGAAGAGCCGGCTACCTGGCTGACATCGCCTGGCAGCGACTGAGGGATAATCAGGTTGATGCCCCGTCCGCTCTGCTGCCGCTCTATGCCAGATGAGGTAGCGCGTCGAAGGACCGGGAGAAGAAACCCGGTTTCTCGTCTGTCAAACCCCAGTTTGTTGGGAAGGCAGCTGGATGAGTGATAGCGCCTTCCGCATTCGTTTGATGGAAGGGAAGGATATTCCCTCCGTAGTCTCTCTGGATCGCCAGGTCTTCGATGATCCCTGGCCTGAATCTGCGTATGTGCAGGAGATCTACTTCAATCCCAGCGCTCACTACTATGTCCTTGAGTTGTTGGATCCCGCGCGGACCCGCGCCTGGTACGGTCATCGCCGAGGGCGTTCGGCCCGGCTGTTGGGATTTGTGGGGGTGAGAGTTGAGGGTACGAGAGGCCACATCAGCACGTTGGCGGTGCGCAGTGAATGGCGCGGGGAGCGGCTCGGCGAGGTGTTGTTGTTGACCTCCGTAGATCAGGCCATACGAGATGGTGCCCACGTTGTGGGGCTGGAGGTCCGCGTCTCCAACCACGTCGCTCAGGCACTGTATGCGAAGTACGATTTTGAGGCACGTTCACGTTTGCAGCGGTACTACGCCAATGGCGAGGACGCTCTCTACATGCAGGTACAGGTGAGGGCGGATCCCGGCACCCATCAACGGATAGCGACACAGCTCAGTGCGCTCCTGGAAGAGCTGGAGATCGACAAGAGTGCAACGCCGTGATCTCCTGTTGTTGTTGTTGGCTGTCCGCGTGTTATCTTGAATAGGGGGAACTCAGGGATGGATCGAGCGAAGGCTCTAGAGGAGATTCACGGGCAGATACGTCAGTGTACGCGGTGCCCGCTGCACGTGGGGCGCACAAAGTCGGTGCCCGGTGCCGGCCCGGTGGATGCGTTGATTATGTTTATCGGTGAGGCTCCAGGTTTTCACGAAGATCAGCAGGGACTTCCCTTCGTCGGGGCCGCCGGGCGTTTTCTGAGCGAGCTTCTTGAGCAAGTCGGGATTGACCGCCGGCGCGTGTTCATCACGAATGTCATCAAGTGCCGCCCCCCGGGTAACCGCGATCCGCAGCTGGCGGAGGTGGAAGCATGCAAAGAGTACTTGGATCGACAAATTGAGGTCATCAAGCCGCGGGTGATCGTGACGTTGGGCCGGTACTCCATGGCCAGAGCCTTTCCTGATGAAAAGGTTTCCGTGGTTCACGGACGGCCGCGAAAGGTCGGTGACCAGACTTACTTCCCGATGTATCATCCTGCCGCTGCGCTTCACCAGCCGAGTCTGCGAGGTGTGCTGGAGGCCGACTTTGAGCGCCTGAGGGATCTTGTGGACGGCAGGTTGGAGCCCGAGGTCTACAATCCTCCGCCAGAGGCGGAACAGCTTTCGCTCTTTTAGGCGTGTGCGATGCTGACGGCACAGATCACCGCGCCCGTCTTTGTGTTGGACTCTCAGCAGAGGGGCACGGGCCCCCAACGCAGTTGGGGCTGACACCGGCCCCAGCGGAGAGAGGGGTACGGTGTCTAGTCGGCGTGGCCGGCGGTGTTTCCCTGGTAGCGTTCGCGGATGTTGGGTACGAGATACTCGGCAAAGGCCCGCTCGACGTTGTACTCCGGCTTCCATCCCCAATCTCGTTGTGCAGCACTGTCGTCCAGGTCCGACGGCCACGTGTCCACAATCTTCTGGCGTTTGAGGTCCGGGCTGAAGGAGATCTGTGCATCGGGGAAGTGACAGAGCACCTGCTCCCTGAATTGTGCTGCTGAGAGGCTGAAGCTGGTGACGTTGTAGACAGGGCGGTTGAGGCGCTGGCGAGGGGCGTGGGCCAGGTCTATGAGTGCTTTCACAGCGTCGGGCATGGCCATGAAGGGTATTCTCACGTCCTCGCGCACGAAGCAGCTGTATGGGACACCCTTGGCTGCGGCGTGAAGCATCTCGGGCCCGTAGTCGCTGCTGCCGCCGCTGGGCACGGTATAGGCGCTGACCAGGCCCGGGAAACGAACGGAGCGGAAGTCGAGGCTGGTGGGCTGATCCGCTGCGAGCTGGCGGTAGTGGCGGCTGAAGTAGTTCCCGAGCATCTCACAATAGAGCTTGTTGCAGCCGTACATCGTGGTGGGGTAGTTCCACTCCCATTCACGCACGCGGGCATAGCTCTCTTTCGTCTGGAGATCGGGAAGGCCGAAGACGGCAATGGAGCTTGGGAAGATGAAGCGCACGGATTCGCCGCGCCATTCGGACTGCTGGGCTGCGAGGTGTAGCAGGCCCATTGTCCCCTCCACGTTGACGCGATGGGCCGCATCCGGGGAGAACTCGGCGCGCGTGGAGAGCAGTGCGGCCAGATGGTAGATCTCCTCGATTTCGTACTCGCTGACAAGCCGATCCAATAATGCCGTGTCGAGGATGCTGCCCTCTACCTGGATGACGTGCCTAGCGATTTCGGGGGGCAGCGGCTTCAGATCCAATGTCAGGATATAGTGCTCGTCATCCCCAAAGGGCTGTCTGCCATCTCCGGGTTCTGCATAGGCTTCCGTTTCAGCGAGACGCTGGATGAGGGCCTGCCCAACTTCACCGGCAGCACCGGTGATCATAGAGACTTTCGCACGCATAGGGCCTCCTTCGTAGATGACGATTTTGATCATGCTAGCATAGCATGATGTCAAGTGTTCGCAAACGTGGGCGGAAAAGGGGAGGTTGCAGGTTTCAGGCTGCAAGTTACAGGTTGCAGGTTGGCAGGTTGGGGGGGCCTGAGTAGTAACCCTCGATCGAGGGAGAGGGGCGATGGCGCGGGCTTGAAATCCGATGGTCACGTGTTATACTGTGTTGGGACGATGGATTAGTCCTGATGATGTTGAGGTGCGTCTGTGCAGATGCTTGAGGTGTCTGTCTAGCGCTTAATATGAGGAAGTCCGGTGAGACTCCGGCGCTGTCCCGCAACGGTAACTCTATCTTACTCGTGATGGAGAAGCCCGACACTCTGCCTCAATTGTGCTGACTGCCCTTCGCGGAGAGGAGGCGGCATTTGACAATGTTAGGTTGTCAAAGGGCCTTCCCTATTGCTGGGGAAGGCCCTTTTTTCTTGTGTGGATTCCGGAGGAGGTTAGGTATGAAGAAAAGCGCTCTTCTTTTTGTTCTGGTAATCGTGGCTTTGGTCACTGCTTTGCCATCACTCGCTGCTGAGACCTCACAGTCGGACGCCGCTATCGCGTGGCTGCGTCAGGCGCAAGAGCCGGATGGTGGCTTCTCCAGTGGTTTTGCGGAGGGATCTGACTTCGGCTCAACGGCTGAGGTGATCCTCGCGGGGGTCGCTGCCGGTCAGGACGTGAGCACGTGGGTCTCGGCCGAGGGTAATTCCCCGCTCGACTATGTGGCCTCACAGATTGCCGGGGGGACGGTCGAGGATACCGGCAACCTGAGCAAGGCCATATTGGTGGCGGTCGCGACAGGACAGGACCCGCGGGATCTGGCTGGAAAGGATCTTATCGCCCAGCTGATCGCGCAGCAGTCGCCTGATACCGGGCGGTTCGGTGACACGCTCTTCAAACACGCCTATGCAGTGCTCTCACTGCACAACGCGGGGGTTCCTGTGCCGCCCTCGGCGGTGACGGCTATGACGTCGACGTTCACCGAGGACGGGGCGTGGTCTCTGTTTGGCGACACCGCGCCGGCAACGGCGGACACAAATACAACAGCTTTGGTGATGGAGGCCCTGGTGGCAGTCGGTGAGCGGGACGCAGCGGCGGGGGCCTTGCCCTATCTGCGCCGGATGCAGAACGAAGATGGTGGTTTCCCCTACCAGAAGCCGTCAGCTTGGGGGACCGATTCGGACGCGAACTCAACCGCGGTAGTGCTGCAGGCGCTGGCAGCTCTGGATGAGCCGCTGGGCAACTGGGCGGCGAGCGGGACCGATCCTCTGGGCGCGCTGCTGGCCTTGTGGGACGCTGAGTCCGGCGCCTTCTACTGGCAGGCGGCGGTGCCCTTTGCCAATATGCTGGCCACTGCGCAGGCTGTGCAGGCAGCGGAAGGTATGACCTTCACTGCGCTGCCGAAGGTGGGGGCTGCCAATGCACCTCAAGTGACAGGCGTCACGACGGATGTCACGATGTTCCCCCCGCTTCTGCCGTCGTCAGGGGCGCACGGGGCTGTCGTTACGGAGGTCGTGATGGGGACCATTCTCGTTTTGGCGGGAGTCAGCGCGCTGCTGCGTCGCAAGTAATGCCGTCGTTGTTGTGGCTCTGGGCCAGTGCGCAGAGGTTGGGGCGCGAGAGTTGGCTCTGATATGATGCTGGGTCTGTTCAAGAGATGGATGATGCAGGGGACAAGGCTTGCCTTGCCCCTGCTGCTTCTTCCCTTGATATCGGCGATATCGCCTGAGCCGGGGCGGGCGCAAGCGATCGGCAATCAGGCCGGTCTGGTGGTTGTCCACGGCGACGGGCGGGTGATCACGCGCTGTGTGGCGTTTTCCGAACCTCAGATCTCGGGGGCCAATCTGCTCTCCCGGTCTGGGATGTCCCTCGTCGTGGAGGCTGGCCCCTTGGGGTTGACGATCTGCTCTCTCAACGGCGAAGGGTGCCCAAGCACGGATTGTTTCTGTGAATGCCACGGCACCCCGTGCGTCTACTGGAACTACTATTACGGCAACGCCGATGGCTCGTGGACCTATGCCAATGTTGGGGCCGCGTCACGGCAGATCACCGACGGCGATGTGGATGCGTGGCTGTGGGGGGAGTCCTCGACGCTTCCGCCTGGCTTGACGTTCGATGCGATCTGTGGCCAGGCCTCGCCTGGCCGGGTAGAGCCCACTGCCGTGTCACCGCCGGCTCAGGAAACTCCTGTGCCTACGGTTCCACCGGAGCCAGCCGGGACGGACCCGGCGGCCTCGGCTGAGACCCCGCCGCCGGCGCCGACCGAGATGCCGCCCGGGGGGGCAGATGCGATGGCGACAGCAACGTCATCTCCCACGCCACCGGCAACCGCTATTGTCGTGGTGAAGACGTCCACCCCTGCCCCAACTGCTACTGCGCCTCCCACGGCGACGCCCTCGCCGGCCCCGGAGGTCCAGGCATCGTCGGGCGACGGGTTGGTTGTGAACGAAGAGTCTGCGCCGGCGGCGTCCGACGGCCCTTCGACTACGCTCAGGCCAGACCTCGTCCAGGGGCGACTGGGCCAGATCGTGGCTTTTGTTGTCGTGCTCAGTATCGTGGGGGGGGTATTTGCTTTGCTCTCCCGACGCCCCGGCGGCCGGCGCTCCGGGGCCAAGTGAGTGCCTGTGCATCCTCTCGCCTGGTTCGCGTGGCTCGGCACTGCATCGCTGGTCACGCTGCTTACTCGAAATCCCCTCTATCTCGTAGTGCTGTTTGTGATTTTCATCCTGGTGATGGATGTGGAGCGTGCTTCCCAGCGTGCCGCCGCTGACAGCAGCGGGTACGATGGTGCGCCATCAGATCGCGGATTGCCCCTCTCCCCGCTGCGCTTCGCACTCTTTGCTGTTCCTGCCGGCGCTGTGTTCAACTTGTTGACCAGCCACGTGGGGGAGACGGTCTTCTTCCGGCTGCCAGCTGCGATTCCCTTGATTGGCGGCGCCCTCACTGCTGAAGCCCTGCTCTATGGGGCCATCAGCGGCCTCGTCCTGGTCACGCTCTTCACGGCCTTCGCCGTGCTGAACCTGGCGCTTCCGGTGCGCGATCTCATCGCGTACATCCCGCGGGCCTTCTATCCGGTGGCGATTGTGTCGGCCATCGCCGTGACCTTTGTGCCCAACACGCTACGCCAGTTCCGCCAGGTGCGCGAGGCCCAGGCGATTCGGGGATACAAGATGCACGGCTGGCGTGATTGGCTGCCGCTCTTCCTTCCGGTACTCGTCGGTGGGCTGGAGCGTGCGCTGCAGCTGGCTGAGGCGATGACCGCGCGTGGCTTTGGCGGGGGCGCCCGGACGCATCTGGCGCCGGTCGCACGGATCTCGTTGGTCGCCGGCCTGGCGGGTGTGTTGGGGGCGGGCGTGGCCCAGTTGACGCCTACCTGGGCTTCGGCAGCGCCGGCGTTCCTTATTGCCGGCGCGCTGTTGATGGG